>JAKLDZ010000086.1 GCA_022703255.1 Myxococcota bacterium
AGCGCTTTCGATAGGCCCTCAGCCGCTCCAGCCCGCTCGCGCACCTTTCGGCGTCGAACCACGCCACCGGGATCAGGCTGCGCGCGGCGCTGATGCGGTCCTCGGGGTCGGCCGCAACGCCGATGCTGATCGGCGTGACGCCCAGGCCGGTCAGGGTCTCGAACCGCGCGCCCGCTCTCTTCGCGTGGCACGGCGTGAACGAGTCCTGCACCGTGTGCGTCGCGTGGCCGATCCACTTGAGCGCAGCCTCGGTCTCGTTCTGCTGCCAGAACGTGAGGGCTCGCGCCGTGGCGTTGACGATGCGGGCCTTCATTCCGGCGCACGCGTGCTTTCCGCTCACCGCCTCGTCGTTCACGAAGTTGCGCAGCGCGTGCAGATCCTGCAGGTCCGGATGGTCGCCGAACTCCGAGGCCGACACGCCGTAGTAGTCGGTCATCTCGCTGTCCGGCAGGTCCGTCACGCAGTTGCCCTTCAGCAGCGAGTGCGAGGTGGTCAGGCACGCATCGCCCTCGGTGACCGACGGGAAGAAGCCCTGCAGGTTGAGCTCCGCTTTGACGAGGTCGTTGCCGAGCTCCACGCCGAAACGCGTGATGTCCTCGTGGCCGCGTGTGGGCCCCGCCCCGCTCATCCACGGCGACTGCTGACGGCCCGCCGTCTCGCCCTCGAGCTCGGCGTCTCCGCAGGCCACTGCCGTCATCGCGGTCAGTCCGAAGGCAGCGCACGCGTATCGTTTCGTCCTGGTCATGGATCACTCGCAGACTTCGGGAAGCCCCGTGAACTCCGGCACGAGCTCGGTGTAGGCCTCGATGCGACGCCCGCCGTAGGCCTCGTCGGTGTACTGCACGAAGATCCGGTGATCGGCGGGCGTAATCCCCGTGTCGTTGTAGGCCTTCGCGTCGGTGTCGGTGTTGCCGAAGGCGTAGTGTGGACGCAGCCCGCGCGAGTTCATGACGTTGAGCTCGCCGGTCTTGTATTCCGCGGCCGACGATCCCAGCGCGCCCGTCTTGCCGAGCGTCGTGTGCACGATCCCGTCGGGCAGCCCGCGCGCCGTGAGGAACTCCCGCGTCCGGCCCACCAGCCACTCGGGCCGCGCGGTCATGTAGAACGGACGGTATCCCTTCGCGACCAGCGCCTGGAACGCCTCGGGCGCGCCCGGCCGGATGCCCGACAGCGACCCCGTCAGAAGTGACCCGTACTCCTCGGTCTCCTCGAGCGTCAGCGTGCCGTCGATGTCGCTCACGAACACCGCGGTGCCCTTCGGCACGACCTCGATGAAGAGGTCGGCGGACGAGAGGTCTCCCGCGAGGATCATGTGGATCCTGTGCCGGCCGATCCCGAGCTGTTGGGCAGCGGGGATCTGGTAGAAGACCCGACCTCCGTCGTCCTCCACCCCCTCCACCATCGGGTGCGCACCCTCCTCGGTCGTCGAAACCGTCGCGAGCTTCTCCCAGCTCCCCGCGCAGTTGCGCAGCAGGTAGAGGTCTACCTCCTCGTCCTTCATGTCCTTGTCGACGGCTCCGTAGGCGAACTTGCCGATCACCCACTGCTGGTCGCCCGGATTGAGGAACAGGTCGCGGCCACGGTGATTGGGGGAGCCGCCGAGGGCAATGACCGAGGAGTCCCAGTGCTTCCACTCGCGTTCGGGTCCCGGGGCCGGCGGCGCCGCGTCGCAGGCGGGCGCGGGTGTGCAAGCAGGCAACCCGGCTTCGCTCGCGTCGAGGGGCGCGTCCGCGGCAGCGTCCTGGCCCGCCTTCCCTCCCGCCGCGTCGATGCCCGCGTCGCCCCCCGCGGAACCTCCCGTGCCGGAGGAGCCTCCCGCGGAGCCCGCGCTGCCGCCTGCGCCGCCCGGTCCTGCGCCCGCGGAGGTGTACCCTGCCGCACCGTCGGAGGCCGATTCCGATCCGCACCCCGCGAGGGACTGCGCCAGCGTGAGGCTGAGCACGGCGGACAGGAAGGCGCGGGACTCGATCGAGCGCATTCCGGAAGCATGCTCTGCACCGGTGTACCGAGGCAAGGGCTACTCGCGGAACCGCGCGCGAGTCACCCGCGTTGTGGTCCGTGCGCGATCGCGGTACACGTCCCCACCCGTGGCCGACACTCCGATCGAAGCACCCGCGCCGTTGGACGAGGAAGCGGAAGCCCGCCTCCTGATCGGCACCGTTGTCGGCGAACGCTATCGGCTCGAGGACCTGCTCGGGGTCGGCGGCATGGGCGCCGTCTACCGCGCGCAGCACGTCCTGATGCAGAAGACCCTTGCGCTCAAGGTCCTGCATCGCGGCATGGCGCAGGTGGACGAGGTCGTTGCGCGTTTCGAGCGCGAGGCGGTTGCCGCGGGGAACATCGAGCACCCGAACGTGGCGCGGGCCACCGACTTCGGGCGTCTGGAGGACGGCTCGTTCTTCCTGGTGCTCGAGTATGTGGACGGCACCAGCCTGCGGGCGGTCATCGAGTCGCAGGGGCGCATGGCGCCGCAGCGCTGCATCCGGATCATGCGGCAGATCGCGGGCGCCGTCGGCGCGGCTCACGCCCTCGGGATCGTCCACCGCGATCTCAAGCCCGAGAACGTCATGCTGCTCGAGCGCGCGGAGGAGCCGGACTTCGTCAAGGTGCTCGACTTCGGCATCGCGAAGGTGAACTTCGGCGACGCATCCGGCCAGCGCGCGCTCACGCGCGTGGGTGCGGTGTTCGGGACTCCCGAGTACATGTCGCCCGAGCAGGCGTTGGGCGAGCCGGTGGATGCGCGCAGCGATCTGTACGCGCTCGGCGTGATTCTCTACGAGATGCTCGATGGCGGGACGCCCTTCGCTTCCGAGGAGCCGACGCGCGTGCTCGCCGCGCACATCACCGCGCCCGTCCCTCCGCTGGGGACCCACGTCCCTGCACCGCTCGCTGCCGTGGTCGATCGGCTGCTCGCCAAGAAGCCGAAGGATCGTGTGCAGTCCGCCAAGGATCTGGTGCTGCTGCTCGACGAGGTCGCGGCGGCTCTCGGTCCCGCTCCAGCGTCGATCGTGGTGGCCCCCGCGAGGCAGACCGCGCAGTCCGCGGATCAGCTCGCGGTGGCGTCTTCTTCGGCGACGGTGCTCGCGCGACCCCGGCCTGCTGCCGGCTCCCCGCAGCTCGACAAGCTCGCCAACGACGCCCTCGCTTTCCTGCGGCGCGAGGTGAAGCTCGGCGGCGCATCCGTCCCGGTGTGGACCGGTTTTGCCGGGGCCGGCGGCGCCTTCTTCGTGCTGCTCGTCTTCGTGCTCGTCGTCGCACGCGCGTGCTCCTCGTCGTCGCCCGACAAGGCCGTCGCCATCGGCTTCTCCGCCCTCGCCTCTCCGGAGGCGAGCCCGGCGCAGCCCGCCCCCGTTCGCGGCGATCTCGCCAAGGAGATCCAGCGCATCGAGGACATGCCGGTCTACGAGCGAAAGCAGAAGGACTGGGTCTCGCTCGGTCGCGGCTACGCAGCGTTGGGCAAGTGCAAGGACTCGGCGGTTGCCTACCGGGGCGCGCTGTCGATGGGGCGCAGCCCCGCCACGGATCCCGAGGTGCTCTCGGACATGCTCGCGTGCGGCAAGGACCCCGACGCCTACCCCCTGATCGTCAACCAGTGCGAGGCCGTGTCGCGTCGCGGCGGCATGGGCGCCGCCGGCCTCGACCTGCTCTGGGATCTGTGGGTGGCGCTCTCGCAGGATCCCTCCAAGAGCTCGATGGCCGAGCAGACCTTCAAGAAGCTCGTCATCTCGAGCCGTCGCGGCACCTCCGGGCTGCGCGCGGCGATCGAGGTCAACCACGCCACGAGCTGCAAGGCGATGGCGACCGCGCTGGCGTATGCGGCGAAGCACGCGGACTCTCGCGCGCTCGATCGGCTGCAGCAGGTGGAGGCGACGCGCACGGGGTGCGGCGCGGACAAGTCCGAGGACTGCTTCGAGTGCGTTCGCGGGGGCACGGAGCTGCAGGAGGCCATCACGCGCGCGCGGAGCCATCCCGCGCCCACGCTTGCCAGCGCCTACAAGGAGTGAGCGGCGAGGGCAGCGACATTGGGTGTCGCAGAGCAGCTACTTGTGGATCACGACGAGGGTCTTGCGCTCCGAGTCCGGGGCCGCGGTGACGCCGTGCCAGCCCTCGGGCAGCTCGGGCGTGGCCCAGCGGAACACCCAGAGAGCGTCGGTGGGGGCGAGCGCCACGTTGCCCGCTCCGTGCTCCACGCCGAACCGGCTGTGCCAGTACGCTCCGTGCAGCACCTGACCCGAGCTGAGCTCGAGTACCCAGGGCGCGTCGCGCATGTCCGCCTCCTCGGCAAAGGGCTTCGTCGGCGCCTGACTCGAAGTGACCTGCTTGCCCACCACGTGGAAGGTTCCCATCGCCGTCGACGCCGTGACCTTCGGGTCCCCGAAGCGCTCCCGCCCGGGGCTGACCAGCGTCGCATAGACCGGCTTGCGCCCCTCGTAGGCAACCAGCGCACCGGTCACGATCGAGATGTCGATCCACTTCTGATCGCCGTTGGCGAAGTCGGGGTACACGTGCCGCTTCGGGACCAGCGTGACGTCCTTGTGACGCAGGTACTTGCCGTCCTCTTCGGTGGCCCAGAAGTTCTCGCCGCGCACCGTGCGGAACTTGCCGGTCAGCGGGATCAGGCCCGCGCCCTCGACGCGCGCGCGCTTCTCCGCCTCGTCCTTCTGCACGCGCCAGTACCGGACCCCATGCTTGAGCACGAAGGCGACCGGGAGCTTCGCCTGATCGGTGAGCTCGATGCCCTTGAAGGCAGGGGCCTCGACCGGCTTGATGTTCGCCACGTCCACGAACTTGCCGTCGGGCGTCAACGCCAGGTGCGCCTTGCTCCCGTCGGGGACCTGCGCGTCCCACTCTCCCACCAGCGCCACACCGCTGCCCCGCCGGATCTTGCCGGCTTCCTTCACCGCAGCGCCCTTGGACTTGTCCCACTCGTACAGCGACGTGGCTTCCGTCGTTCTCGCGTACGAATAGGGCAGGGGAGCGTCGAGCCTCGGCGGTGCCTTCCCCGCGGCCTGCGCTCCCGCACGCAGGTCGAGGGTCACCCCTTGCCCCACGCACAGAAAGCCCCGCGGCCGGATCGGATACCATCCCCCCGGACAGTCGCGCTTCGTCACCGCGTCGACCGATCGCGTGGCGAGAGCCCCCGCGCGCAACCACCCGATCGGCTTGCCGTCGTGCGAGGGGCGATCCATCACCGCGACGATGGCGCCTTGGATGGCGAGCTTGGGGCCGTCCGCGGGAGGCACCGGGACGGTCGAGGGGTCGACCTCGGGGCCGGCCTTCGACAGGGACGGGGTCTTGCCCGAACCGGAGCAGCCGGCCAGGGCGATGGCGCCCGCGGTCAGCAGGATCGAACCGAGAAGGACACCTTGGGAAGCCATGTCCCGGGCGATACCGATTCCGTGAAGAATGGCCCAGTTTTCGGCTTTCCAAGCCCCTCGCCCCGGAGACCCCCGAAGGATACGATCCGTGCATGTCCCCTCGTCTCGTCGTCATGCTCCCCCTGCTCCTCGCCCCCTTCGCCGTCGCGTGCGGCGCATCGCCCGCACCCCCGGCGGCCAGCGCCGCGGCTGCCATCCCTCCCGCCGCCGATCCGAGCCCCATGCGAATCGTGATGGAGGCGCGCCAGGGCGCCGCCGAACCCGCGGTCATCGTCCGCGCGGACGGCGCCATCGAGCGCGAGCGTCCACTCGGGAAGGTCAGCTCCGATCGCGTGGTCAACGTGCTCGGCGAGGTCGTGTTGCAGTTGATGCCCGATGGCGCGTTGAAGGCGCCGGGTGAGGCGCTGACGAGCTCGATGACGCCGGACGGCGAGCTCGTGGGACGCGGAATCAAGACCGCGATCGATCACCAGTCGCGCATCGTGGTGAGCACGCGGTACGGCGACAACGTGGTGGGTCGGGTGGAGGGGTTTGTTCCGGGGAAGCGCAAGTCCGCGCTGCTGGTGATAGCGGCGTTGCCCAGGCTCACCCGTCCCTCCCGTTGATTGACTGTCACGGCACGCCGATCTACGAGCCCTCTCCCTGGAGGACTCTCGTCATGCGGATGCACAGACTGCTCGTCACCGCGACCCTCGTCGGAGTCGGCTCGCTCATCGCTTGCGGCGGGGCAAAGCCCGTCGAGCCTGTCTCTCCGAGCACCTCGGCCCCCGCGGCATCGTCGGCCACTCCCGCCGAATCCCCCTCCGCTTCCGCGGAGACGCCCAAGCCGGCAGCAGCGGAGGAGACGCCGTCCCGATCCCCGGTGAGCATCATCACCGACGCGGATGCGACCTGGGTGTTGGCGTTCGACCAGAGCGATGCGGGCAAGGCCGCGGAGACGAAGTGCACGGAGTCGTCGAAGGGGGACGACAAGAAGCAGGGAGCGTGCATGCGCGCTGCGCGCGCGCGGATGCCGGTCGAGGCGATGCGGTTCGTGAAGGACGAAGAGGCGGGGACGCTGTGGCAGTTCCTCGCGCAGAAGGGGGGCAACTACACCGTTGTGAGCAAGCTCCCGGTGGAGTTTGGCGAGGAGAGCGCGAACGCGGTGGTGATCAAGCCGAAGAAGGGCAAGGGCGGGAGCGGCACGCCGCCGTGGGGCGTGGCGACCAAGGAGACGAAGCTCGAGGTGCCGAACAACTTTTCCGTGGTCGTGACCGATCCGACCCACGGCAAGACGGTCTACGAAGCGAAGATCATCCTGCAGCAGGGGAAGTGATTTCCCACTCTTTCTGGAGCCACTCGAGCACCGGCCACTCCTCGGCGGTGATCGTGTCGGCGGCGGCCAACTCGAAGAGCGTGGCGTAGATGAGCTCGCGGGCGGCAGGGCGCACGACCGCGCGTGCGGCGGCCTCCATCGCCTCCTGATCGTCGAGCTCCTCGGCCGCGCGATCCAGCAGATCCCACCCCTCCTTCGCATCGACTTCGGCCCCGTCGTCGCGGTACGGATCGTCAGCAGCTCCGCCCGGCTTCGAGCACAGCAGCCCCTCCACGATCGGCGTGAGCGCCGAGAACTCCTCGGGGGAGTAGCGACCGTCCGCCTGGACCAGGAAACGGATCAACCCGGCCAACGCCAGCTTCTCATGGGCTTCGAGAGCGATCTTCTTCGATTCGGACATGCGCCGAGCGTATGCCGGCGCCGTCGATTCGGCTACACCGATCGCGCTTGCAGCAGGGCTATCGCCCGAGGGCGGCCCGCATCGTCTCGCCCATGTCACCCGGGGTGGGGGCGATCCTGACACCGGCCGCCTCGAGGGCTGCAATCTTCTCGCGCGCCGTGCCCTTGCCTCCGGCGATGATCGCGCCGGCGTGACCCATGCGCTTGCCCGGTGGGGCCGTGGCCCCGGCGATGAACGCCACCACCGGCTTCTTCATGTGCGCCTTGATCCAGGCCGCGGCGCGCTCCTCGGCGTTGCCGCCGATCTCGCCGATCATCACGACCCCCTCGGTCTTCGGATCGGCGTTGAACTCGGCGAGCACGTCGACGAAGTCCATCCCGCCCACCGGATCGCCTCCGATGCCCACGCCGGTGGACTGCCCGATGCCGAGCGCGGTGAGCTGTCCGACGGCTTCGTAGGTGAGGGTGCCCGAGCGCGACACCACGCCGATGGATCCGGGCATGTGGACGTGGCCGGGCATGATCCCGACCTTGGCCTCGCCGGGGGAGATCACGCCGGGGCAGTTGGGGCCGATCAGCTTGGAGGGGCGGCCCTCCATGAAGCGTCGCGCCTTGATCATGTCCGCCGTCGGGATCCCCTCGGTGATGCACACCACCAGCTTCACCCCGGCGTCGACCGCCTCCATGATCGCGTCCGCAGCCGCCGACGGCGGCACGAAGATCATCGAGCAGTCCGCGCCGGTCTCCATCACCGCCATGCGCACCGTGTGGAACACCGGCACGTCGTCGTCCCACATCTCCCCGCCGCGTCCGGGGTTCACCCCCGCGACGATTCTCGTCCCGTAGTTGCGGCACTGCTTGGCGTGGAAGGAGCCCGCCGCTCCGGTGATGCCCTGAACCACGACACGCGTCTCTTTGTTCACAAGGATCGCCATGATTCGTCCTCACCTGCTCGCGGCAGCCACGGCCTTCTGCGCACCTTCCTTCATCGAAGTCGCGCTCTCGATCGCAAGCCCGCTGTCTGCCAGCAGCTTGCGCCCCAGCTCCACGTTCGTTCCCTCCAGGCGCACCACCAGCGGCACCTTCAACCCCGTCTTCTTCGTGGCGCTGATCACTCCCGACGCGATCACGTCGCACTTCATGATCCCGCCGAAGATGTTCACGAAGATCGCCTTCACCTTGTGGCTGCTGAGGATCATCTCGAACGCCTTCGCCACCGCGTCCTCCGTCGCGCTGCCCCCCACGTCGAGGAAGTTCGCAGGACTCCCCCCGTAGTGCTGGATGATGTCCATCGTCGCCATCGCCAGCCCCGCCCCGTTCACCAGACACCCGATGTTCCCGTCGAGCGACACGTAGCTCAGCCCTGCGCGCTTCGCCTCGAGCTCTACCGGATCCTCCTCGTCGATGTCCCGAAGCCCCTCCCACTCGCAGTGACGGAAGTCCGCGTTGTCGTCGTAGTTGAGCTTCGCGTCGAGCGCGATCACACGCCCCCGCTTCGTCACCACCAGGGGGTTGATCTCGCACAGGGAGCAGTCTTCCCTGCGGAACGCCTTGCTGAGCGCGAGCGCGAGGCGCGTGAACTCCCCGACGGTCTCCTTGCCGTGTTTCGCCAATCCGAGGCCGTAGGCGAGCTGACGCGCCTGGAAGGGAGCCAGGCCGATCAGCGGGTCGAGGTGGACCGTGAGGATCTTCTCGGGGGTGTCGGCGGCGACCTTTTCGATATCCATGCCGCCTTCGGTCGAAGCCATCATGGCAACGCGCCGCTTGTCGCGATCGACGACCATGCCGAGGTACAGCTCGCGCTCGATGTCGAGTCCCTGCTCGATGTAGAGCCTGCGGACCTTCTGTCCCTCGGGGCCGGTCTGGTGGGTGACGAGCTGCATGCCGAGCATCTTCTCGGCGATCTCGCGAGCGTCTTTGGAGCCGCCGCGGGCGACCTTCACGCCGCCCCCCTTGCCGCGTCCCCCCGCGTGAATCTGCGCCTTGACCACCACGACCGGTGAGTCCGTCTCGGCCAGCAGCCGCTCGGCGGCCGTCTCCGCCTCGCCCACCGTCATCGCCAGATACCCCTTCGGTATCGGCACGCCGTAGCGCGAGAGGATCACCTTGCCCTGATACTCGTGGATCTTCATGGGTCGCTCCCCTGACCGTGGGAGGCGGAAGCTACCACCGCACCGGAGCGAATTCGAGCGCAAATCCAGGCTGTTCACGCTGGACGGTCGCCCCCCTCGCGGGGCTCGACAGGCCCCTGCACGCATCCGGCAGCGGGGCCCGTCGTGTGCGGCTCAGCGCACCGAGCCCAGCGTGCGCCACGACGCCACGGGCAGGTACGGCTGCATCCCCATCACAGCGTCCTCCAACCACGGGATGAAGTCGTCGGACCGCAGCTGCTTGAGCTCCCGAAGCACCTGATGAGGCATCCACAACGCGTCGAGCGAGTGCTCGTCCTCGGTCGTCTTGAGCGTGCCCCCCACCGCCTTCGCGAGCACGATCGTGCGCAGAGATCCGGGGAACTGAGCGAAGGGCGGCGTGTGCTCGATGCCGAGGATCCCCACCGGCTCGATCGACACGCCCGTCTTCTCCAGGGTCGTTCGCCACGCGATCGCCAGCGGGTCTTCCCCCGGGTTGCCGCGCCCGGCCGGGACGTAGAACTTGCCCCGACAATCCGCTCGCGACTCGCGGACCATCAACACGTGTTGGGTTTCGTCGAGGCAGATCGTCAGGGATACGAAAGCATAGGGAGCAGGCACGGAGACACGATGCCGCAACGGGCGCCGGCTTTCCAGTGCCGAAGGACGTGCGCACGGCACGATGTCGCCTACACTTGTCCGAACTCGCCCGGGCCTCGCTTGACAGATGTGCAGCCGCCCGCGTAGTTCCATCAGCCGACCATGAAGAAGCCAGCCTCTCCTCCGGCCAGGGACGACCAGCCCTCGCTGCCGCTCGACGCGGTGCCCAGGGCCGCGGTTGCAGAGCCCGCCCCCGTCGCGGGCGCTCCTTCGACGCCTCCGCCGTCCGCGCCGTCCACCTCCCCATCGCAGCGCCCCGCGCGCCGCGCCACGGCCGAGTCCCTCGCGTCCGGTCAACGCGAGATCTCCGTCAGCGAGTTCTTCGCCAAGAACCGCCACCTGCTGGGCTTCGACAACCCGGCCAAGGCCCTGCTCACCACCATCAAGGAGGCCGTCGACAACTCCCTCGACGCCTGCGAAGAGGCTGGCATCCTTCCGGACATCCTCGTCGAGGTCGCCGAGATCTCCGAAGGACGCTTCCGCGTCGCGGTCGAGGACAACGGCCCCGGCATCGTACGGCAGCAGGTCCCGAAGATTTTCGCCAAGCTCCTGTACGGCTCCAAGTTCCACCGCCTCAAGCAGTCACGGGGCCAGCAGGGCATCGGCATCTCCGCGGCCGGTCTCTACGCCCAGCTCACCACGGGCAAGCCCATCGCGATCATCTCCAAGACCGGCAAGGGCAGGCCCGCCCGACGCGTCGAGCTGCGGATCGACACACGCCGCAATGCCCCCGAAGTGCTCGTCGACAAGGAGGTCGACTGGGAGCCCGACCACGGCACCCGCGTGGAGCTCGAGCTGGCCGGCACCTATCGCGGAGGGCGCACCAGCATCGACGCGTACCTCGAGCAGACGGTCATCGCGAACCCGCACCTGAAGCTGACGTATCTTCTGCCCAAGGCCGCGGGGCCCGTGGTGTTCGAGCGCGCGGCCGAGGAGCTCCCGCGCGAGCCCCTCGAGATCAAGCCTCACCCGCACGGTGTCGAGCTCGGCCTGCTCATCCGGATGATGCACGAGAGCAAGGGCTGGAGCGTCAAGAAGACCCTCATCGAGAGCTTCTCCCGCGTCTCGGCCTCGGTCGCCGATCAGGTTTGCGACGACGCCGGGCTGTCTCCGCACGCCAAGGCGTCGAGCCTCAACGGCGATCAGATCGAGGCGGTCCACAAGGCCCTCGGCCAGGTCAAGGTCCTCGCTCCCCCTGCGTCCTGCGTCGTCCCCGTCGGTGTTGACCTCATCAAGGCCGGCCTGCACAGGCGCTTCCCCGACGCCGAGTTCTTCAGCGCCGTCACCCGCCCGCCGTCGGTCTACCGCGGCAACCCGTTCGTGATCGAGTGCGGCATCGCCTACGGCGGCAAGATGGCCACCGACGAGCAGGCCGACGTCATGCGCTTCGCGAACCGCGTGCCGTTGCAGTACCAGCCCAAGGCCTGCGCCATGAGCGAGGCGGTCTACCAGACCAACTGGAAGGCCTACGAGCTCCAGCAGCCTCGCGGCTCCCTGCCCATCGGCCCCCTCGCCGTCTTCCTCCACCTCGCCAGCGTCTGGGTCCCCTTCACCTCCGAAGCCAAGGAGGCCGTCGCTCACTACCCCGAGCTGCTGCGCGAAATGCGCCTCGCCCTGCAGGAGTGCGGACGCGAGCTCGCCACGCATCTGCGCGCCCGCTCCCGCGCCGAGGTCAACCAGCGACGCCGCAGCATCTTCGAGCGGTACATCCCCGAGATCGGCGCGGCGATCGCCCGAATCACCGCGGGGGACGCCGAGCAGGTCTCGCAAGCGTTCCAGGACGCGCTCCCGCGGTTCGTGCAGATCGCGGTCGAAGAGGAGCCCCCGGCCGACGATTCCTCCTCGGGGCCCGGCGGTCCCAGCATGCCTCCACCGGCCGACGTCGTGGCGGAGGAACCGCCCGACAGCAGCCGGGCCAAGGCCCACGCCCGCAAGGGCAACGGCCGGAACGACGAAGCGTCCGACGATGCGCCTGCAGCGGCGGCGACGTCCGCCAGCTCCGAGCCGGAGCCCGATGTCGTGTCCGAGCCGGAGCCCGAGCCGCGCAAGGCAGGCCGCAAGCACGACGGCTCCAAGGTCCGCGGCAAGGCGGTTCCCGCGCCGGCCTACGTCGCGCGAAGCTCCGCTCCACGCAACCCGCGCAAGCATTCCCGAGGGGCGAGGTAGTCGATGGCATCCCCCAAGACCCCCAAGCACCAGACGCGCGAGGAGCGCGCTCGCAAGACCGTCGCAAAAATCCGCAAGCTCGCCGCCGATACCGTCGAGACCGTGCGACGCCAGGACAACCCCGCGATCGACATCCGATCCGCGCCCTGTCCAACGTCTCCTTCAACGAGGAGACCCGCCTCATCCAGCTCGGCGATCGCGCGCAGCACCGCGAGTTCTTCAACGTCTCCATGGCGAAGAAGTTCATGCAGACCTTCCTGGTCGCGTCCGCCTGCAAGGACTTGCTCGAGAGCGGCAAGACCACGAGCATCCGTGATCTGTTCTACATGACCAAGCACACCATCAAGGGTGCGCGGGAGAACACGTTCGACGATCAGACGGAGAGCGACATCATCATCGAGGATCTGGAGGTCTCGCTCGACGCCTTGCGAGAGGAGCTGCACCTGTTCGCCGCCAAGCGCGGCTCCATGGTCGGCCCGCTCACGATCGTCGACGCCGGCGACACGATCGACCTGTCGCACATGGGCTCCGGAGGCTGGAGCATCCCCTCCATCACCGAAGAGGAGATCATCCAGTTCAAGAAGAGCGAGGCCCAGTACATCCTGCTCGTCGAGAAGGAAGCCGTCTGGCACCGCCTCAACGAGGACAAGTTCTGGAAGAAGCACAAGTGCGCCCTGGTCACCGGCAACGGTCAGGCCACCCGCGGAGTGCGCCGCCTTCTTCAACGCATGACCCGCGAGCTCGGCATCCCCCTGTACGTCCTCGTCGACAACGACCCCTGGGGCCTCTACATCTACAGCGTCATCAAGCAGGGCTCGATCTCCCTCGCCTACGAGTCGATGCGCATGGCCGTGCCCGATGCCCGCTTCCTCGGCCTGCGTTCGCGCGACTTCAAACGCTTCAAGCTCAGCGACGACGTCCGCATCGACCTCGAGAAAGAGGACGAGACGCGCGCCAAGCAGATGCTCGCCTACCCGTGGTTCAAGGCGAAGCACTGGCAGGAGGAGATCTCCGACCTGCTCAAGTGCGGCTTCAAGATGGAGATCGAAGCCTTGTCCAACAAGGACATCAGCTTCGTTACCGACGTCTACATCCCCGAGAAGATCGGCAAGGGCGACTGGCTCACCTGAGCGCGCCATGAACCGTCCCCCTCGCCTGCTCCTCATCGACCCTTCCACCCGGTCCTCCGAGGAGCGCGGGCTGCAAACCCTCGCGCGATTCTGGCCCGGTGACGTCGTCGTCTCACGCCCCGCGCTCTGCCCGGGAGACGGCCCCGATGCCGGCTCCGGCTACGACCTCGACGCGGTCGTGCTCATGGGCTCGAGAGCCTCGGCCAACGACGATCTGCCATGGGAGCGCGAGCTTGGAGCCTGGCTCGCGCCGCTGCTCACGGGCAGCACTCCGTTGCCTCTGCTCGGAATCTGCTTCGGTCACCAGATGATCGCGCATGCGGCCGGGGGCGAGATCGGCTTCGTGCGCCCCGATCGCTCCAAGCTCGTCGGCGTGGAGGCGTCGGAGCTGCGCGCCTCACGGCTCGCTCCCGACGTCGTCTTGCGCGTGGCGGTGTCGCATGCCGAGGAGGTGAAGCGCCTGCCCGAGGGGTTCCGGATCACCGGCTTCCGGGAGGGCGTGATGGTCGACGGTTTCGAGCACGAGACGCTGCCGGTCTTCGGGGTGCAGTTCCATCCCGAGGCCGATGGGGGCTTCCTGGAGAAGCGCGGCGTGCGGGTCACCGATGAACAGGAGCGGGCATTGCGAGAGGCTTCGGAGACCGTGATCGGGGGGTTCTACGCGGTGGCCCTGCGCGAGCGCGCTCGTCGCGAGGCTGTTGCCGACGGCGAAGCGGGGAGGCTGCCGTGAGCGCATACACATCGAGGCTGTCGGCGTTGCTGGTCTGCGTGGCGCTCGCTGCGTGCAGCAAGACCAAGGACGGCGCTCTCGACGTCAGCTCCTGCCGGGAGCGGGCGGCGTGCCAGGCCGAGTGCGATCGCGGCGTGTGGGCGGGCTGCACGCGCCTGGGCGAGCAGCACCAGCACGGCGCCGGGGGCGATGTCGATCCGGTGGCAGCCAGGGAGCTGTACGATCGGGCGTGCAAGGGAGGAAATCAGCTCGGGTGCGTGGACCTCGCGCTGCTTCTGCAGGACGGCATCGGCGTCGCGCCGGACTGGGCTCGCGCGGCCGGGCTGTATCGCGCGAGCTGCGATCGCGGGATGGGCGTGGCCTGCGTGAACCTCGGGGTGATGACCGAGATGGGGCAGGGGGTGGCGCGCGATCAGGGCAAGGCCGATGCGCTGTTCCGCAAGGCGGCGGAGCACTACGAGACCGCGTGTCGCGCCGGCGCCAGCGTGTGGTGCGTGAACCTCGGCGTGCTGCTCACCGAGGAGCACGGCGTTCCGCGCGACCCCGCACGCGCGCTTTCGCTTTTCGATCAAGCGTGTCAGAAGGGCGATCTCGACGGGTGCGCGAACTTCGCCGACGCGCTTGCAGCGGGGCAGGGGATCGCGCCGGACCCGGAGCGCGCAGCGTCGATCGCTGCTGCGGCGTGCGACAAGGGCAACGCGCTCGGCTGCGGGCAGCTCGCCTCGGCGCAGCTCTCGGGCAAGGGGGTGCCTGCGGATGCGGGCAAGGCGCGGGAGACCTTCGACCGCGCATGCCAGCTCGGCGCCCTGCACGCCTGTCACATGCTCGCGGGCTTCTACACCATGGGCAAGGGCGTCGCCGCGGACCCGGCGAAGGCCGCAGCCCTCCACGACCGCGCGTGCCGCGGCGGAGAAGCACGCGCCTGCTCCTACCTGGCGAAGCTGTATGCCAGCGGGGTCCCTGGCGTGCCGGTCGACCCCAAGCGCGCAGCGGTTTACGACGAGCGGGCGTGCAACATGGGCGACGCGATGGCGTGCATGGACCTGTCGGTGATGCACGCGATGGGCAACGGAATTCCCCGCAATGACGAGCAGGCGGTGTTCTATCTGGACCGCTCGTGCTTGTTCGGCCACCCTTCTGCCTGCGACCTGCTGGAGAAAGCCGGCGGGCACTCTCGCTGACCTGTCCCGATTCCTCACCCTCTCGCGTCACGGAAGTCGAATGCCCATGCACAACACGGCTCCCCCTCCTCGCGCCAGCGACCTCGACAGCCTGCTCGGCATCCTGTGGCAGGACTACATCCGGATGAACCCCGACGCCCGCCGCATCCACGAGCTGTTCACCAGCCGCGGAGAGCGCGTCGTCAACGATCACATCGCTCTACGAACTTTCGGCCTCCCCGTCGTCAGCATCGAAGCGCTCGCCAGCCCGTTCCTGCAGGCGGGCTACGCCCCCCGCGGCAGCTACGAGTTCCCCGGCAAGAAGCTCGTCGCCCGCCACTACGAGCACGCCGAGCCCGGCCGCCCCAAGATCTTCATCAGCGAGATCGTCGTCGATGCCCTCTCCCACAAGGCCCAGGCGATCATCCGCAACCTCGTCGACTGCATCGAGCCGTCCTTCCCCCGAAGGTTCGACTTCTGCACCATGGGCCGCCCCTGGCCGATCGCCTTCCAGGACTACGAAACCCTGCGGCAGGAGAGCGAATACGCGGCGTGGGTCGCCGCCTTCGGATACCGCCCGAACCACTTCACCATCGACGTCGGAGCGCTGCGCACGCTCGGCTCCCTCGAGCAGGTCAACGAGCTGCTCGAGCAGAGCGGCTTCGTGCTCAATGCCTCGGGCGGCAAGATCAAGGGAACGCCCGCGGAGCTGCTGGAGCAGTCCTCGATCCTCGCCAACGAGATCGACGTCGAGTTCTCCGACGGAAGCCGCAAGATCCCCGGCTGCTACTACGAGTTCGCCCGTCGGTATCCCGGCCCCGACGGCCGCCCGTACCAGGGCTTCATCGCCGCCTCCGCCGATCGCATCTTCGAGAGCACCGACACGCGAGGCTGACCCCGCGAGGTCGCCTCGCGCGCTTCCTCATCCCCGTCAGTACACCTTCGTCGCGCACCCCAGCAGGATCGTCACCCCCGTGTGCGTCTGGTTCGCCGCCTGACAGGTCGCCGGACACAGGATGATCCGCTTCGGATCCTGCTTCGTCGGATCGTCGTAGTACCAGCCCCCATCGTGCGGGTGGCACTGTGCCTCCTCCATGACGTACCCCACGACCACCGGCTCGGTCGCGCCCTTCGGGGTGTAGGAGACGTTCACGCGGTCGTAGTCGGGCTGGCCGTTCTTCGGCACCGGGATCTCGTAGAGGCACGAGCCGCTGGAGCGGATCGTGTTGAACATCGCGACCATCTTGTCCGCGACGTCGGAGCTGTCCGCGAGCCACGCGGCGTTCGTTCCTCCCGCGCTCGCGATCTCGTTGAGCACGCCCACGTTGCCGAAGCCCATCACATAGGTCGCAACGCTCGGCGTCCCCTCGAACGCCGCCTTCGCCGCCGCGGCTGCCCCCGCCACGCTGTTGTTCGTGCAGTTGTTCGGCTCCCCGTCCGTGGCGAGCAGCACCGCCGTCAGGTGCGTCGGGTTCGACGCCGCCCAGTTGTGCGCGTACGCCAGCGTCCCCTCCAGCGCGAGCTGCGTCGGCGTGGCCGACCCGTCCGGATCCTTGCCCGTG
>JAKLDZ010000860.1 GCA_022703255.1 Myxococcota bacterium
GAGCCAGCCACGGTAAACGCGCGCCCGGCCTTTCCCGCTATGTCCTCCTCCTCGCCCTAATTGCGATGATTGCGATTCCCGGCCTTCGAAGGCTTGGGGACTTGGAGGGGCGTGCTACGTGCAAACAGGCTGGAGAGTTCACAAAAAATGCTGAGTATAACACCACCGAGTGGGTATTTAACACCGCTACAAAACAATGCGAAGTAAATGGCGGCGGCGGTGGCGGCGGCGGCTTCGGACCCTAACCCTCTTTCTACTGGGGGTTCTTCATCTCAAGCTTAAAAAACATCTTCTCGCTTCCCGCCATCTGTCCAAAGTTATAGCTCGTATTGGTCGGGCTAAACTCAACCCCGGTGCTCTCCCAGTTTACTAAGTCAGAAGACTTCTTTACTTCAAACTTTGTCGCCTCAATCGGTGACGAAGTCAAAACCCTATCCCCATAAGGAGTCGTTGATAGCGTAAGTCTCGGAGTCTCCGGAGTCCAAGGAACAACAATTAGCTCTACCCCAAGCTTCCCCTGATCTCTCATCCCTATAGCTACCGTTCG
>JAKLDZ010000861.1 GCA_022703255.1 Myxococcota bacterium
GACGCCACGGCCGGCCCTTCGATGCGGGCCATGGCGTCGATCCACTCGCCCACGCCGGCGTCCTGCTTGAAGTAGCGCGGGTCCACCAGGTTCATGCTGCCCGTGTAGGCGAGCACGCCGTCGATCACCACGATCTTGCGGTGCAGGCGCAGGTCGGCACGCACGAAGGGCATCTCCCACAGACGCACGCGCATCGCCTGGGCGACCTGCACGCCGGCCTGGCGCAACTCGGCGTGCCAGTGCGAGTCGAGGAACTCCTTGCTGCCCACGGCATCGAGCAGCAACTGGCACTGCACCCCGCGCTGCGCGGCGGCCATCAGCGCTTGCGCCACCTCGTCAGCCAGGCCGCCGGCGTGCCAGATGTAGAAGGCCATCTCGACGCGCGACTGGGCTGCCGCCAGATCCGCGGCGATGCGCTGCAGGATGGCCGTGGTGTTGCTCGCCAGTTCGAGGCGCGAGCCGCCGTTGAGCGGCAGCCCGCCCAGGCGCGTGGCCAGGCGCGCGATCGGCTGGTCGGCCGCTGCGAGCGTCTCGGCGGGTGCGATG
>JAKLDZ010000862.1 GCA_022703255.1 Myxococcota bacterium
TCGCGATTGCCACGACGCTGGCCGGCTGGGTCAAGACGCGGCTCGACAGCGCGGTGAACCGATTCTATCGGCTGCTCCGCAACAGCCGGGTCGACTACCTCCAGTTTGCGACGGGCTGGCTTCGTCTTCTCGCGCGTGGCCCAGAGCGCCACCTGCTCATCGGTGTGGACTGGACCGAGTGGCATCATGGCCTTCGCATGCTGGTGGCCGCGGCGGTGACCGGCAAACGCGCGGTGCCCGTCTTCAGCCAAGCCTTCCCCAAGACGGTGCTGAACCGGTCGCAGAACTCACGTGAAAACACGTTCGTCCGTCTGCTGGCCGAGGCGTTGCGGGGGGCCGCCGTAACCGCGACGCTGCTGTGCGACCGTGGCTTCCGCCGGGTGAGCTGGCTCTCGTTGCTGCAGACGCTGCGGCTCGGCTTCGTCGTTCGCCTGATGGACGACGTCACCGTCGAGCTCCAGCCGGGGACCAAGGTCAGCCTGCGCGAAATCCTTCTGCCGCGCGGTCGCCTAACGGACCTCGGCGTGGTCCCCCTGCGAGCTGAC
>JAKLDZ010000863.1 GCA_022703255.1 Myxococcota bacterium
AAGCTCGCGACAGGCCGCCACGATCATCATGCGCGTGGCCGACGCCGTGCATCACGCCCACAAGCGCGGCCTGGTGCACCGCGACCTCAAGCCCAGCAACATCTTCCTGGCGCGCGACGGGCAGCCCAAGCTGCTCGACTTCGGCGTGGCGGCCGCGGCCGCCGCGGGCGCCTCGGCGCGCGCCCAGCAGCTGATCGGCACGCCCAACTACATGTCGCCCGAGCAGGCCGAGGGACGGCCGATCGATTCGCGCAGCGACGTGTTCTCGCTGGGCACCATCCTCTACGAGATGCTCTCGGGCACGCGCGCGTTCGACGGCGGCAACCTCGAGTCCACGCTGCTGCAGGTGCAGGCCGCGAACCCGGTGTCGATCGAGAAGCTGCGCCCGCAGATCGCGCCTGAGTTGGCGGCCATCGTCAAGCGCGCGCTCGCGCGCGATCCGGGGCGGCGCTTTCAGTCCGCCGCCGACCTGCGCGACGCGCTCGGGCTCTATCTCGAGCACACCAAGGCGCCGGCGACCAGCGCAGCGCCGATCGAGTCCGGGC
>JAKLDZ010000864.1 GCA_022703255.1 Myxococcota bacterium
CGAGGGCCGCAAGGGCGAGGACGAGGGCGGCGAGGACAAGGGCGGCGAGAGCAAGGCCGCCGAGCCCCCGCGCGAGGAGCCCGAGGCCGACTGACGCGCCCGGCGGCCGCCGGCGCTGGTGCCCATGATCGGCGATTCGAGCAACTGGGAGTATCGGCTCGAGCGGCGGACCGCGGCGAGCGGGCTGCGCGTGGTGGCGGTCGAGCAGCGGCACCTGCACCGCGGCACGATCGCCGTGTACGTCGGCGCCGGCTCCCGCTTCGAGACGGCCGGCGACAACGGGCTGAGCCACTTCCTCGAGCACATGCTGTTCCGCGGCTGCGCGCGCTACCCGAGCGCGTTCGCGCTCAACCTGGCGATGGAGCGGCTCGGCGGCACCCTGGAGGCGTCGACCGCGCCCGACGCGACCGGCTTCTACGTCTCGCTGCCGCAAGAGACGCTCCTGGCGGGCGTGGAGATCGTCGCCGAGGTGATCCTGCGGCCGCGGTTCGAGGCGCTGGAGACCGAGCGGCGGATCGTCGCCGAGGAGCTGCGCGGGGATCTC
>JAKLDZ010000865.1 GCA_022703255.1 Myxococcota bacterium
CCTGTACGGTGCGCTCGGGAAAGCCGGCAGCCGTGAACTCGCGGATGACCAGGTCGGGCATTTGCCGTTCGAGCTGTACGGAGGAACAGCCGAGCAAGCAGACGATGACAGCGGAGGAGATGAGGTTACGCATGATGTGGACGGCGCAGCCTAACGTCTGGCATCAGCGGCGAGCGTAGCGAGTCCGCTGCATGCCGGGGTTAGGTGCGCGGTGGGAAGCTGGAGGCGCGTACGAAAGCAGCACGAGAAGGGTGGCAGCGCTCGGCGGTGACTCGGCTGTTGAGGGCAGTGCTACGAGAGGCCGATGCGCTTGGAGATGACGGCCAAGACGGGATCGTCGGCTGGGAGGCGAAGGACAAGGATGAAGTCAGCCGGGTTAGAGAGGAATGCAAGCCGCGTGGGTTCAACGACGAGCACGGGAACGACGCCAAAAGCCTGATAGATACGGCCGGGCTTGAGCTGTGACCACGGGACAGAGCGGGCCCCGCGAAATGCGAGCCGGATGTGAAGGCCAGCCTCGTCAGCAGCGACGAGGCGCCCG
>JAKLDZ010000866.1 GCA_022703255.1 Myxococcota bacterium
TGAGCGCGGCGGGGTCTTTGGGATTGAGGGCGAGCGCCTGCTCCCACTGAGCGCGCGCGCCGTCGTCGTCATGACGGTCGTTCAGGAAACTGCCATACGCGACGCGGGCGGGGGCATGGTCCGGGTGGCGCTTGACAAAGTCGTCGTAGGCCTGGCGGATCAGCGCCAGGCGCTCCCGGATGCGGTGCTGGAGGTCGGCTTTCGACATCCCGCCGCCCTGGGCAACGGCCGCGTCGTTGTCGAGAATCCACTGGTCCACTTCGGCGTGGGCGGCGTCATCCGCCTCCATCAGCCGCTTGAATTCCTTCTCCACCGCCCCGCTCGCCTCCGGCGCCGCGGCCGGAGCGAGGTTCGTGACACTAACGGCAGGGTTCGTAGCCGCCCCAAGCCGGCCGGCGGCCACGACAACACCGAGCAGGCCAATCAGAAATCTTCGCACGGGCCCAAGCTAGTGCAGGGTCGCGGAATTGCCAATACCTTGCGCGCGGATCAGAAAGCGGCAGACGACGGGGCTTACCTTTCTTTGACGATCTGTAGGTC
>JAKLDZ010000867.1 GCA_022703255.1 Myxococcota bacterium
TCGAGATCATGGCTGCGGATTCCGCCTCGATGGCCCGGGCGACCTTTTGCACGGCCGCCCGAACCCTGAAAAAATGCGGGTTCAGTGCCTTGCAGGCGTCGCGCAGCGGGAGAAGCTCGCCGTAGGTCAGCATTTCCATGCTGGCCGCCGTGACATCCGACATGCGGGCCAGATCGTCCAGGCTGCAGTCGTCGAAGACCATGGACCCAAGCGGATCGACCGGCGTACCGGCCTCCATCTCGACCAGCCACGAACGCACTTCGGCGACGGTCAGTTCCCTGGCCGTGACCTTGACGCCTTGCAGCTCGACGATGCGCGTCGCGCCCATGCCTTAGTCTTCCAGCGCCAGGGAGAAATACTGCGACTTGCCGGCGGTGACAATCTTCTCGTCGGCTTCCATCGTGCCCTTGATCGTCATGTTGGCGAAATCCTCGCCGATCAGGTCGAGGCCTTCCGGCGCGCCGAGGCGAACCTTGTGGAACTTGGCCGTCACGTCCTTGCCGTCGACCAGGTTGGTACAGACGAACTTGACGGCGAC
>JAKLDZ010000868.1 GCA_022703255.1 Myxococcota bacterium
GTCGCCCTGCGCCGGGGCGATGTTGCCCAGGCCCGGCCCCCCGCGCATCACGTTCACTATGACCGCCGGAAGCTGGAAGCCCGCCAGGAAGGAGATTCCCTCCTGCTTGAGGCTGATGCCGGGGCTGGACGACGAGGTCATCACCCTGGTCCCCGTGGCCGCCGCGCCTATGACCATGTTGATGGCGGCCGTCTCGCTTTCGGACTGCACGAACACCCCGCCTTTCTCCGGCAGGTGCTCGGCCATGTACTCGCCCAGCTCGTTCTGCGGCGTAATAGGATAGCCGAAATAGCTCCGGCAGCCCGCGCGGATGGCGGCCTCGGCAATCGCCTCATTGCCTTTCCATAGCTCTTTTTTCATGTCAGCCTTCCTCCGTTACGCGCTGTACCGTGATCACCGAGTCTGGGCAGATGCGCGCGCAATTGCCGCAGGCGATGCACGCGTCCTGATCGATGATGCTGGAAGGGTGGTAGCCCTTGATGTTGGTGATGCTCTCGTTGAGCTTGAGGATCTGCTTGGGGCAGACGGATACGCAC
>JAKLDZ010000869.1 GCA_022703255.1 Myxococcota bacterium
GCTGGCCAGCACGCTGACCCGGCGCTCTTCCAAGTCGCGCAGATAAATCAGGCGTTCTTCGAGATTGCGCAACTGGGTATCGTCCAGCTCGCCGGTGGCTTCCTTGCGGTAGCGGGCGATGAAGGGCACGGTGGCGCCTTCATCAAGCAACTGGACGGCAGCGGCGACCTGCGCCGGGCGGACGCCGAGTTCAACGGCGATGCGGTGTTCGATGGGTGCGAGCATGGGTGTGGCGGTGCGGCAAAATTGGGGGGCTGAATGATGCTGAATCGGGCGGGAAAAGACAACTGCAGGATGTCATCCTTTAGCGAGGCTGGCAGCCAGTTTTTCGAGAATGGCGCGCAGGCCGGGTTCGTCGACGCGCTTGGCGGCTTTTTCGGGCGCCAGCCACAGGCGCATGCGATGGCTTTCTTCCCATTCGCCGTCGGGCAGGCATTCGTTGACCGCCAGGCCGAACACGGTGACGGTGCAGGTGCCGCCCCATTTGGCGTACTGGTAGCTGCCCAGCGGCTCGGCGTCTATCGTGCCGTGCACG
>JAKLDZ010000087.1 GCA_022703255.1 Myxococcota bacterium
GTGGTCCGCGGCGGGATCGTCGCTCGCGATGGAGAACTCCAGCTCCCCCATGTCGAGCTCGTGAAACGCCTCGGCGGCGGCAAGGCGCAGGACGGCCTGCGGATCGCCGGTGGCGAGATCGATCATGCGTCGGACCATGCGCTTGTTGCCTGCGCGTTCGAAGCAGACGCGAGCGTTGTCGTAGTCGTTTCGACGCTGGTGGACGAGGCCGAGGTAGGCCCAGGCGCGTTCGTGACGGGGGTCTTTTTCGACGACGAGCTGCAGGTGTTCGAGGGCGCGATCGGGTTGGCCGGTCTTGAGGTAGCACAGGGAGAGGTTGACGCGCGGGGTGAGGTGGTCGGGGAAGCGATCGACGAGGTCCTCGTACAGGACGATGGCGCGCGGGTACATGCCCATGCGGAAGTAGGAGACGGCCATCAGGTCCTGGCCCTTGGGATCGCTGGGCTGCAGGCGCAGCGCGCCTTCGATCTCCTCCTTGGCCTCGTGGACGCGGTTCTGATCGAGCAGCTCCGCACCGCGGTACATGTGGAAGAGGAACTCCTCGGAGGAGAGCGGACCGGGACCGTCGTCGTGGGAGTCCTGCATGCGCGAGGGAGCGTACAACGTCTGTCGGCAACCGGACCACTCCGATGCGCGCACGACGCAAGCTTCGGGCGCGATCTTCAGCGAAGCCGGTTCACGAAGTGGGAGGGAGCACGAGGCACGCCGCCGCGCGGCGGAGAGCGCGTGTTCGGACTACTTGGGCTGCGCAAGCTGCGTTGCGCACCCGAACTGGATGTCCATCTGCGCGCCGGGCTTGCCCTGGATCCACGCGCAAGTGTCGGGGCACACCAGGACCTTCGTGGGCTGCGTGGGATTGTCGTAGTACCAACCGTTCTCCACGCTCCCGCACTCCCCTACCCCGTTGACCCGACCGATCAGCGTCGAGCTCGACTGCGCATCGATGAAGGCCACGTTCACACGGTTCGGATCGAGCGTCTCGCCGTTGGGCGGCGGCGGGATCACCCACTCGCACGACAGGGCGGCGCTCTCGATCACGGAGGTGGCGAACTGGTTGAAGACCGGCGTGAAGTCCTGGGCGCACAGGTCGGCGCCCACGCCTCCGGTGTCCGCCACCAGCTGCTTGTAGTCCACCCCTTCGCCGTCGGGAGCGGCGTACTTGCAGCACGGCTCGCTGGCCCCGATCGCACACGCGGCCTCCTTGCCCAGGAACGAGAAGATCCCGTGGAAGTGATAGTCCTTCACCGCGGGGCTCATGCTCGCCAGCGCGTCCTTGAACTGCTGCGCGGTCCACTCCGAGCCGTCGTCCGATATCACCACGAAGTGCGTCACCGCCGTGGTGCGCAACACCGGCGCCCATTGATCGTGCGTCTCGACGAACCGCTGAAGCGCCTTCTGGCTCGGCATCCGCAAGTCGATGTGCAGATACGCCGGGGGGTTGTTGTCGTCGTACGGTCCCCCCTCGGGGCACCCGCCCGCCTTGCCGAGAGGCGGCGCCACGCAGATCCCGTAGTTGTTCGGATGACCGTCGCAGTCCCCGGGCAGGCACGAGATCATCACGATCCGCGGATCCAGCCCCTGATCCGCGATCTTCTGCGAGAACCCGTTGAGGTTCGCCCGCGTCCACTCGATCTCGTCGCGCATGCTCGGCGAGTTGTCGACCGCGAAGATGATGTCCGCCGGTTGAAACGTGTTCTTCGCCTTCTCGGACACCGCCACGCACCCCTCGAACACCGCGTCGGGCGTCGCATCGAGTCCTCCACCATCGGGGAAGATGTTGCCGTTGCCCGCGGTGCCGTTGCCCGCGGCGCCTCCCCCGCCCCCCTCCGTGCCCAGATTGCTGTCGCTCCCGCTGCAAGCCCCCACCAACGCTGCCATCGACACGAGCGCTCCCGCTACTGCGGTCATCCCCAGGATGCTTCGGCGATTGTTCATGTCCGCACTCCTTCCGGCCGTCCATCCGACCGCGTCTCGGCGAGTGTGTGCTGCGCTCTCGCGACGATTATGGACGCCCCCGACCTACGGCGTCGATTTCGAAGCCGTGTCCACGCTGTCCCGGTGCGGCGACCCCGGGTACTGCTCCCGAAAGCCCTGCGCCCGATCCCGCGCGTCCTTCCCTCGCCCCATCCGCGACAGCGCCTCGATGGCGATCACCTCGCGCTCCTGCGCCAGAATCCCCTTCGGAAATCGTCGCGCGTGCTCCTGCGTCAGCGCCAACGCACGCTGCGGATCCCGCCCCAGCTCCTGACGCGCCGCCATCAGGAGACGATGCTCCTCGATGCGCGCGGCTCCATCGGCCTTCTCCGCTTCGACGGGACGCTCCGCCGACCTGGCCGGACGGGCGACGACCGAAGGCTTCGCAGTCGCGACGACCTCCGCGCTCGCGGGCGGCGTCGATGCACCGAATGCCGTGTTTGGGTCCGGCTGCACGCCCGCCTGCTCTGGGGTTGCCGCTTGTTCGTGTGCCGAAGCAACCGGAGCTTCCGGGACGGAAGGAGCCGTCGCATCGCGCGACGAAGACCGTGCACCGATCCAGATGCCACCGGCGATCAACGCCGCCGCCGCGATCCCCGCCAGGACCTTGCCCGAGGTCGCCCCTCCCACAACGCCTTGCGTCGGCGCGCCTCCTCCGTCGCCCGCACCGCTTCCCTGCGGATCGCCGATCCGGGCCGCGCTCCCGGCCGCCACACGCTCGACCGCGTCGGCATCCATCCGATCGTCGTGCGCAGCCTCGAGCAACACCCGAAGCCCCTCCGGAGCCTCCGCGCTGTCGAACATCCGCCGGGGATCGTGCAGCTCGCTCATGCTCTCCCCTCCCCCGCCCGCAGCTCTTCGAACGCATGGACCACCGCGTCGCGCGCCGCATGAAGGCGGTAGTACGCCGTCTGCAGGGGACACCCCAACGCTTCGGCCACGTCCTTCATCGACTGCCTCTCGATCTCGTACAACACGAATACCGCCCGCTTGTCGTCATCGAGGCGATCGAGCACGGCCATCAGCCGACGACGCGACTCCTGGCGCTCGAGGTGGGCTTCCTGCTCCGGCGGCACTGGAGCATCGGGCGGCTCCGGGGTGAGCTTCTCGACACGGCTCGAGGTGCGTCGCCTGCGTGCAGAGGCGACCCGCGTGCAGACGCCGTAGAGCCAGGTGGTGAGCGAAGAGCGTCCTTCGAAGCCCGCGAGCTTGCGGTGCACCACGACAAAGACCTCTTGCGCCGCATCCTCGAGATCCGCTTCCGGGACACCCAGATAGCGCAGGCTCCTGCCGATGAACGGCCCGTGCGTCCGCACGACCTCGCGGACGTCCTCGCAGCACACGGCCTGCTGCCGCTCGGCAAGAGCGGGATCAGGCAGGACGGTCATGACCGCTTCCACGTTCCATCAGTGGCCCAGCTCGCGAGGGATTATGGACCGAAATCGATCTCGAGGGCGGCATCGACGATCGGGCTCACGCTCCAGGGCCGGTGGACCGCGTGCGATGCGCCGTCGGCGCCGTCGTAGACGAACCCCGGCCGGTTCCACGGGCCCATGGCCCCCGCAGCGATCCGTACGCCGAACGGGCCCGCCAGCTTGTAGCGAGCCTCCACGGTCAGCTCCAGGTGCCCCCAGAAGTGCGACGGCTCACGCGAGGGGGACAGGCCGAGCCCCGTCGCCGACAGCGTGCCCAGGGCGACCCCCGCGCACGTGTCGAGGCGCCATGACGCGCCCCCTGTGATCGTGGGACAAGCGGAAAGCCCGGCGGTCCACGCGCGAAAGCTCCCGCCCACCAGGCCCGTGCGCTCTTCGCTGCCCGGCCAGACCAGAAGCGTCCAACGCATCGGAACCCAACCGGGGGCGGCCACATCGGCGCTCGCGGCAAGTGCTCCCGCGAGTCCGGGCAGCATGCCGTAGGCGGCTCGGACGCCTGCGGAGGCCCGTCCCGACCAACGCGATGCCCTCGCAGGTGGCGTGCGCGGCGCCTGCAACACCGCCGGGCGAGCCGGCCGATCGATCACCATCGCGATCACGAGGGAGGCCGGTCCCAACAGCTCTGCGCAATCGGAACCATCGCCGTGCAGCGTTCGCTCCCCCTCCGTCGCGCCGTCGCGCGACAGCTTGCGAATGCGCACGTCCCAGCCTCCGCCGGCTGCGGGCTCGAACGAGACGGTGGCTCGCGACTCCGCTTTGGAGGGATCGTCTTCGAGCGGGCGTCCCAGCACCTGGGCGACGGCATCACGCAGCGAGGACAGCGGGATGCACGACGGTGCGCGGGCGGGATCGTGCCATGCGAAGTGCGCGGTGGCAGGTGCGGGCTCGGCTGCACGGGCGGTGTTGCCGGCGAGGAGGGCGGACGCCACGGTTCCCGCGAGCAAGGCGCGTGGCGGCACGCGCGTCATCCCGCGAGGCTCCCGAGAAATCCGACGATCATCCGGATCCCCGCCCGCTGGCTGCGCTCCGGCCGGAACTGCGTGCCCACCAGGCTCCCACGGCTGATCGCCGCGACAATCGACCCGGCGCCGTGCTCCGTCGTGGCCGCGATGAGCCCGCGGTCCTCCGGGATCACGTGCGTCGCATGATCGAAGCTCACCCACGTCCCCTGCCGCCCGAGGGCGTCGATCACGCGCGAGTCGCGACGTTCGATCAGCAGGCGGTTCCAGCCGACGTGCGGCACCCTGGCAGGCAACCCGGTCATCAGTTGGATCGTGGGCTCGAGCTGCCGCACCTCACCAAGCAGCAGGCCGAGACCGGGCGCCGGTCCGCAGCGTTCGAACAGGAGCTGCATGCCGAGATCGATCGCGAACACGGGGCGCTGCTGCGCGAGGTGTTCGGCGAGGACCCGAGCGAGCTCGGTGCGACGCAGCGCCTGCGCGATCGGAGCGAACGCGCCACGCGGAGCGAGGACCAGCGCGTCGCACGCGCGCGCCTCGTGGGGAGCAGTCACGACCTGCACGCGCGGAGGAGAGGCGATTTCCCGGCAGATTCTTCGAAACGCGAGCTCGGCGCTCCGGATGCTGCCGACACCGGGATCGACGATACCGACGGTGCCCATGGGGTCAGTCGAAGTCCTCGATCTTCCAGGCACCGTGTTCGCGCACGAGCTGAACGGTCCCGACGGCACCGAAGGGCATGGTGGCGCGGTCGCCGACCTCTTCGAAGGTGGCGGTGGGCAAGGCGCTTTTGACGGCATGGACGATGCGTTCGATGTCCTGTCGCTGCGGACCTTCCCACGCTTCCTTGAGCTTCGCGGCGTCGAGCCCCGCTTGCTTGGACTCGGGCACGAAGCGCATGAGGATGTCGAAGCGCTTGCGTTCGAAGGCGCGAACGAACGCTGTAACGGCCTGCCGCGGAGTGGTCTGGGCGTACAGATCGATCGCGGAGCCGTCGACCTTCCACTGCCCGGACTCGTAGACGAGCAGCAGCGATTCGCCCGACGGGGTGGTGATCGTGGCGGTGACGACGGGAGCGCTGGTGGGGCGGGTGAGCGTGCGGGCGATCTCGCGGACCTCGGCGGGGCTCTCGGTGGCCATGCGACGGAACGCGTCGAGGGAGACCTCGCGGCGTGCCTCGTCGCTGAGCATCGCATAGGCGGCATCGACCTTGCCCTGCTCGAGGGCGGTCGCGTAGGCGCGGAGGGCTTCGGAGGGATCCTTCGGAGCGGACTGGCTTCCCGCGCAGCCGGCGAGGGCGGCGATGATCGGCAACCAGCACAGGGCGCGTAGGCTCATGGGCCGCTTCTCCGTAGCCGTTCGGCTCGCATGGCGCAAGAGTGCCCCCCTGCGTCGCGCTGGCTTTCTCCCGCAGCCGTATTAGGGTTCGCCCATGACCGAAGGCGCGCCCCCCACCTCCGAAGGCACCGTCGTCCCGATCCTTCCCCTGCGCAACTCCGTCCTCTTCCCCATGTCGGTCGTGCCGATCAACGTCGGCCGCCCGCGCAGCGTGCGCCTCATCGAGGAAGCCCTCGACCAGGAGCGCGCCACCATCGGCATCCTCACCCAGAAGAGCCCCGACGTCGAAGAGCCCACGTTCCGCGACCTGCACAAGATCGGCACCCTCGTGCGCGTCGTGCAAGTCACCCGCGTCGGCCCCGCGATCTACACCGTCAAGCTCAGCGGCATCGGTCGCTTCAAGGTCACCGCGGGCGTCGGCCTCGAGCCCTACATGAAGGCTCGAATCAAGCGGATCCCGGAGCCGCTCGTGCGCGATCTGGAGATCGACACGCTGGGCAGCTCGCTGCGCGAGTCGGCCCGCGAGCTGGTCAACCTCAACGCCGCTCTCCCCAAGGAGGTCGCCGGAATCCTCGACAACGTCCGCGAGCCCGGCGCCCTCGCCGACCTGCTCGTCTCGGCCTTCCCCTCCGAGATGGCCGGCATCGACGAGAAGCAGAAGGTGCTCGAAGCCTTCGACGTCAAGGAACGCGTCGCCCTCGTCATCGAGGTCATCTCGCGCCAGCTCGAGCTGCTCAAGGTCAAGCGCGAGATCACCGACATGCAGCAGGAGCTCGGGCAGAACGAGCGCGAGACCATCCTGCGCCAGCAGATGAAACACATCCGCGAGCAGCTCGGCGAGGGCGGCGAAGACGAGGACACCGAGGAGCTGCGTGAGAAGCTCCGTCGCGCCGGACTCTCCCCCGAAGCCGACAAGGTCGCTCGCAAGCAGATCGCTCGCATGAGCACCATGCACCCCCAGTCGGCCGAGTGGAACATCGCTCGCACCTATCTCGACTGGCTCGCCGACCTGCCGTGGGCCAAGACCACGCCCGATCGCATCGAGGTCAAGGAGGTGCGCCGCGTGCTCGACGAGGACCACCACGGTCTCGAGCAGGTCAAGAAGCGCATCGTGGAGTACGTGGCCGTGCGCCAGCTCCGCGCCGACAAGAAGGGCCCCATCCTGCTGTTCGTCGGTCCGCCCGGCGTCGGCAAGACCTCCCTCGGACAGTCCATCGCGCGGGCCATGGGGCGACGCTACGGCCGCATTGCGCTCGGTGGCGTGGCCGACGAAGCCGAAATCCGCGGGCATCGACGCACCTACGTGGGCGCGCTCCCGGGCCGCATCATCCAGGCCCTCAAGCGCGTGGGCACCAAGAACCCGGTGCTCGTGCTCGACGAGGTGGACAAGCTCGCCGTGGACCTGCGGGGCGATCCCGCCGCCGCGCTGCTCGAGGTCCTCGATCCCGAGCAGAACCACTCCTTCATGGATCACTACCTCGACGTCACCTTCGACCTGTCGCAGATCACGTTCCTCGCCACCGCCAACAACCGCGACACGATCCCCGCCGCGCTCATCGATCGCATGGAGATGATCGAGGTGCCCGGCTACACGCGCACCGACAAGCTCCACATCGCCAAGGGCTTCCTCATCCCCAAGCAACTGCGCGAGCACGGCCTCACGGTCGAGCAGCTCGACTTCCTCGACGATGGCGTCGAGGCGATCGTGGACCACTACACGCGCGAAGCGGGCGTACGGAACCTCGAACGCGAGATCGCCTCGGTGTGCCGCTGGACGGCCGTGCAGATGGCCGAGAACAAGCCCTGCGAGGTCCAGGTCACCCGCGAGCACGTCGAGCACGTGCTCGGCGCCCACAAGTTCCGCCCCGAGCTCGCCGAGCGCAAGGGCGAGCCCGGCGTCGCCGTCGGCCTCGCCTGGACCCCCATGGGCGGCGAAATCCTCTTCGTCGAGGCCTCCAAGATGCCCGGTAAGGGCGAGATCATCCTCACCGGCAACATCCGCAACGTCATGCAGGAGTCCGCCATGGCCGCGGTCTCCTTCGTCCGCTCCAAGGCCGACAAGCTCATGCTCGACCCCGAGTGGCTCAAGAAGATCGACCTGCACGTCCACATCCCCAAGGGATCCATCGCCAAGGACGGTCCCAGCGCCGGCGTCACCCTGTTCACCGCCGTCGCCTCCCTGCTGCTCAACTGCCCCGTGCGTCCCGATGTCGCAATGACCGGCGAAATCTCCCTGCGCGGCAACGTGCTCCCGGTCGGTGGGATCAAGGAGAAGGTCCTCGCTGCCCACCGCGCCGGCATCCACCTCGTGCTGATCCCGAAGCGCAACGCCGCCGACATCGAGCAGATCCCCCAGGAGGTCCGCGACGAGCTCGACATCCGCTTGATCGAGCGCATGGACCAGATCCTCCCGCTCGTGCTCGAGGAGCCTCTTCCCTCCCCCGAACCGTCGGAGTCCCACGACGACGACGACGACGACGAGACGCCGAGCGGAAGCGGGAGCGCAGGATGACTCAGGGCCCCTCCAAGAGGCAGCCGCGACCTCGCAGTGCAGGAACGCCGGAGCGAAGCGATGCTCCCGCTGCGCGCGCCCCCCGCTCCTCCGACCGAACCGAACGCAGGCCCGACTTCCCGCGCACGCGACGTGCGGGCGAGGAGCACGCCCGCCCCGCGCGCCCGCCCCTCCACCCCCAGTCCACCACGCTGTGGTCGTACCCATCGCGCACGTTCGGCGACGGCCGCCAGGGCGACGATCGCTTCCGGGGCGCGACGCCCGCGTGGGTGATCTGGGACGTGGTCAAACGGTTCGTGCCCGAAGGGGGACTGGTGGTCGATCCGTTCTGCGGGAGCGGGACCACGATCGACGTCTGCAAAGGGATGGGGCGGAGGGTCGCGGGATTCGACGTTCACCCGACGCGCGAGGACATTCGCAACGCGGACGCGCGGAGCATTCCGCTGAGGAACGGCGTGGCGGACCTTGTGTTCATGGATCCGCCGTACGCGGACAACCTGAGCTACTCCGAGGATCCGCGGTGTCTCGGCAAGCTGCCCGCGAAAGATCAGCGGTTCGATCGCGCGCTCGATCTGTGCTTCGGCGAAGCGCACCGGGTCCTGCGCAACGACGGCGTGATCGCGGTGTACATCTGCGATGTCTACCAGCACCCCGGAGGGTTCTACCCGATCGGGTTCCGCGCGTTCGAGCTGCTGCGCAAGCGCTTCCTGCCGATCGACATCGCCGCGGTCGTCCGCCAGAACGCGTCGCTCGAGAAGGGCAACTTCCACCGCGCCGCGGTCGAGCAGAACTTCCTGCTGCGCGGCTTCAACTACCTGCTGCTCGCGCGCAAGACCGCCTCGCACGCTTGACCCGCCTCCCCCAGCGCACCGCATCCGCAACCCCGCATTGGACAACCTCGCCCCGATGAGCAAAGAAACACTCGTGCAAAGCGCATCCGACAGCGTCCTGCGAGCGATCTCCGACGACGGCACCTTCCGGGTCATCACCGCGCGCACGACCGACACGGTCCGCGGCGCCGTGCAGGCGCAGAAGGTCGCCGGGACCACCGCCGTGCCCTTTGGCGATCTCATCACCGGCACGATCCTGCTGCGCGAGACCATGGCGCCCCAGCTCCGGGTGCAAGGCATCGTCAAGGGCACCGGCCACCGCGGAACCCTCGTCGCCGACTCCCACCCCGGCGGCGCCACCCGCGGCCTCGTCCAGCTCCCCAAAGACGCCCCGGAGATCCACCTCGCCGGCGGCCACCTCCAGATGATGCGAACCCTGCACGACGGCCGCCTCCAGCAGGGCATCGTCGAGATCCCCTCGCACTCCAGCGGGATCTCCGAGGGGGTCATGCGCTACATGCAGGAATCCGAGCAGATCACCTGCGTCGTCTCCGTCGGAACCCTCGTCCACGGCGACAAGATCCTCGAAGCCGGTGGCTATGTCGTGCAGCTCCTTCCCGAAATCGACGAGAGCATGCTCGCGGTGATGACCGCGCGGCTCTCGGAGTTCCCCACGATCGATGCGTTCCTGAGCGAGGAGGCGTTCAGCCCGCAGTGGCTCCTCGACGAGCTGCTGTACCGGATGCCGTACACGCAGACCGAGCAGTCGTCGGTGCGATTCGAGTGCAACTGCAGCCAGGTCCGCGTGATCGCCAGCCTCGCCACCCTGCGTCCCGAGGACATCCAGGGGCTCGTGAACGAGGGCGGCCCGCTCGACATCTCGTGCGACTTTTGCGGCAAGGAATACCAGATCGCCCCCGAGCAGCTCCGCGGATTGCTGCGATCGAACTGACCCGCTTCGGCTGCCTCGACCGGGAAGTGGCGCTCTGCGCGCTCTTTGGGCTTGCGCGCGGTACGCTCATGAACGCAAGGGATCACGACGAGCGCGGAGCGCAACCTGGTCAGGATGCGTCACCTGCCGCGCGTGCGGAGAGCAGCACCGCGCGACTTGAATCCCATCGCGCCGTCTGCGACGATCCGGGATCGAACGGGGAGATTCCGAATGAGCGCAACACGGTCTTTCGCTGTGCTCGGTTGCCTGATCGCTGCGGGTCTCATCGCGGCCTGTGGCGACGATGACACGAATCCCGCCAGCCCCGCGTCCACGGGAGGCGGGACAGGGCAGGCAGGGGCCGGAGGAGCCGGCCCGACAGGCGGCGCCGCAGGCACGAGTGGAACCGCGGGCACGGACGGCAGCGCAGGGGACGGGGGCTCCGCAGGGATCGCTGGTGCTGCGGGGGCCGGCGGAACCGCACCGCCCGCGTGCGTCGCCGTCCCGGACTCCGCGGGCAACTCGGCAACGGTGACCCCGGACGGCGCGGCAGTCGTGCTGGAGACCGCTGCCGGCACCGCGCAGAATCAAATGGAGCTGGACACCGGCAATCGGCTCAGCGACTCGCACCTAGGGTCCCTGCGCCGCGGCCCCTGCGGCAAGGTGGCAATCGCATTCGTCGCGGCCAATCCGAAGGGCCTCGTCTACCAGGACCTGAGCGCAAGCTCCGCACCGGAGCTCGTGATCGCCGATGCAACGGGACACCAGTCCGCGCTGCTGTTCGATTCCGACTGCAACCCGATCATCCTGCGGGCACAGGGCAGCAGCATCGCACAGCATACGCGCAGCGGCGCAACCTGGTCGCAAAGCTCCACCGGTCTCGACCTCGCTGCCCTGATCGGCGGCTCACCCTCCTCGATCACGCTCATCGCGTCGGAGATGGGAGCGGACGGCAAGCTGCACGTGTTCGGTGTCACACAGGCAGGCGGCGTGCAGCGTCTCGTGCACGGCTCCCGCGCGGCAGCGGCGAACAGCGACTGGGCCTTCGAGGCACCCCCGGAGCTCGACGCCACCGAGTTGCTCGCAGCACGCGTTGATCTTTCGGGCGCCATTCGGGTGCTCTACAAGTCCACCAAGTACCCGTGCGACCCGTGCGATCTGACCCTGCGCCATGCCAGGTGGAAGAGCGGTGCCGCCTGGGAGAGCTCCGTCGTGAAGTTGGGCGTCTGGGGACCGCCCCTCGACGAGTTGGTGGATTCCCCCACCCTCACGTTCGATTCCGAGGGGAGAGCTATCGTCGCAGGCCAGTTCCAGCGCAGAGTGATCACCGGCTCCCTGCAGAGCTCCGATCTGCGCCTCTGGCGGGAGGACGGCGCCGCGTTCTGCGAGGAAGTGGTGGCGACCGAATCGGACGGCTACGAGGGGTCGGACGGCAAGGCGTTCACTGGAGCATCCCCCGTGGCGGGTGTGGACGAGAAGGGACGGATACACGTCGTCTTCCTCGACCAATCCGTGTGGCACGACAGCACCGGGATGAACGAGGTGACGGGGCACATCCGGCACGCAATGAAGACGACGGGTGGGTGGCAGTTGTCGAGCCTCTTCGAGCAGAAGGGGCAGACCCAGAGCACCAAGCCGCTGGAAACGTTCGGAGCTCTGCAGTTCGTCATGCCCGCGGCGTCCTCACCCCTGCTCGTCGCCGGCACCCAAAGAGTCTGGGACACGGCGAGCATCTACAACAGCAGCGCGGCGCCTGTGACCTGGAAGGTCACGCACCTGAAGGCGACCGTCAGCCCCTGATGGTCTCTCCATGCGTAGCGACTTGCCCACAGGAGTGCCATGCGACGAATCCTAATCCCGGTTCTGGTCGGCGGGTGTCTGCTCTCTTGTGGTGGAGACGATTCCACGAATCCACCAGCCCAGGACATCCCGGATGCCGGCGCAGGTGGTGCTGACGCAGGTTCCGACGGAGGGGCAGGAGCGTCTGCAAGCGGAACAGCGGGAAGCTCCACTGGCGGCGCGACGCAGGACGCTGGTGCAGACGCCTCGCAGGGAGGCGCGGCGGGCACCGCGCAAGGTGGCATGGCGGGCAACGCCCAGGGTGGGACTGCGGGCAGCATGGCTGGCGCAGCAGGGAGCGCAGGTGCTGGCGGCGCAGCCGGTGGCGATGCCAGCACGCCGATGAGCGACGAGACCCTGTGCACGGAGTACTGCAAGCATCCGAACACGGACGGGTGCAACACCCAGGGCGCGAGCTGCGTGAGCAACTGTCTCGCGTCGGTCAAGGCATGCACGCAAATGCGCACCCTGTACGAGTGCCTCCTCGAGAACAACGAGGCTCTCTGCTATCAGGCCCCTCCGCTCGCAGCCTGTGCTGCGCTGCTCAAACCGGCTCAGACTTGCGCCGATGAGACCCTGTCGCTGTGCGCGCAGTATTGCGACAAGGCAATCAGCGCCGCCGGGTGTGCGTCGCTGGATTGCTTCCAGACCTGCGCCGACAACACGGACCCAACCGCGGCCTGCCACGCGCAGTACTTCGCCTACTACTCGTGCGTGACGTGGAACTACGGCAAGGCCGCCTGCACGCACATCGACCCTCCATCCTTCGGGTGCGATACCCAGACGAACGCCCTCAACACCTGCACCGGCGCAGGGGGCTCCGGGGGAGCGGGAGGCTCTTCGGGAGCGGCTGGTTCTTCAGGAGCGGCAGGTTCTGCGGGCGCTGGCGGCTCCGGATGTACTGCGCCGTCGGATCCGACTCTGCTTGGATGCTCCCAGCCCGACGGCAACATCAAGCTGTCGGGGTACACACCGCTGGTGGCGGTGACCTACGCGAACAGCGTGGCCCCTGCGAGCTGCACCGCGGGCAATTCGAAGCTGTACACCCCGCAAGGGGGCGCGGTGAACATCGGCGTGCCGGCTTCTCCCGGCTGCTCGTTCCATCGCGTCTGCAACTACGACGCAAGCTGCACCGGCAAGTACTCTCCCGGCAAGGTGCTCTCTCGCTGCTTCACCGGGACGTCCACCTCCTGCGTGACGCAGTAGCCTCTCGCACGTCCCGAATCGGTTCCCGTGCGCTTCGCTCACGGCTCCCGGTAGATCTTCGTCGGCGGATCCCCGCCCCAGAAGTACGCCTTGCCGCCGAACAAACCGTATCGGTGCGTCGTGCCCAACGGCATGCTCATCGGGAACCGGGCCCGCGGCGCAATCGCCCCTGACCCGATCTCCAACGCGAAGAGAGCGCGCGTCGTCTGCCCCCCCGACGTCATCTGCACCGGATACACCAGCCGGCCGCCGTCGAGCAGCCCGGCATTCACGTGGGCGTTGTCGGTGTCGTTGACCGGGAAGACGTTGGCAGCAGCGACGAGCACCGGCTTGCGCGTCGCCACCGGAACCCGGTAGACCGCTCCGCTGTTCGCGACGAACACGATCGCGTCGGCCGTGGCGCCCACGATCAGGCGGCTGTTGACCTTCGGATCGATGGTCTCGGGAGTCGCCTCCCCGATCTTCCGCGTGTGCAACACGCCCGAGGGTTCTGCGTACAGGATGAGATCCTGGCAGAGTCCGAAGTCGCTCGCTCCGGTGACGTAGGGGCCCTGTTCCATCCCCCCGACGATCGGCCTTCGCCGGACCTCCGCTCCCGGGAGCCCCGACTTCCACTGGAGCCAGTACACGCTCGAGTCGTCCACCACGTAGTTGGCGACGCTCTGCCCCAGAGCCTGCTGGAAGGCGTAGTCCAGCCGCGACGTGCCATCGGGGAGCACGCTCGACACGATCGCCGCGCCCGCGGTCGTGGGACTTTCCACCGCGAAGAACACACGTCCCCCGCGCAGTTGAACATGCTCGATCGTGCCGTCCGCCGCCGTGACCAGCTTCAGCACCGCGCCGCCTCCGAGCGGCCGCTTGTACAGACCGTTGCCCCTGGCGAAGTAGATGTGGGACGCGTCGGCGGCGAACGAGTGGATGTCCGCCGGCATTCCTGCGTCGGAGTCCACCCCTTCGGTCGAGTCGACGACGAGCACGGCGGCAGGCTGGCAGACGGAGTCGGTGCACATGGACGTGTCGGGGCAGGACGTTCCGCACGCGCCGCAACTCCAAGGGTCGGAGCGCGGGTCCGTGCAGGCGTTGCCGCAGAAGAGCATGGGGGCGGCGCACGAGCAGCCCCCGCTCGCACAGCTCGCCGGCGCCGTGCACTGGATGCCGCACCCGCCGCAGTGATCGTTGTTGCTCTGGAGATCCACACACGCCGGACCGGAGCACAGCGTGAAGGGCGAGGTGCATGCCTCGCAGCCGTTGGCAGGATTCCCGTCGAGGTCGAAGTGGTTATCCGCACATTCGCTGAACACGCACTGGCCTGCGACACACTGGATCCCGAACACGTTCTTCAACTGGTCGGTGCACTTGTGCGCGCACGCTCCGCAGTTCTGCGGATCGGTCTGCATCGCGGTCGCGTCGACGCTGCAGCATTGCCCGTTGGCGCACTGCATGCCTCCGGCGCAGTCCGTCGGCGTGTTGTCATCGACACAGCAGGGTTCGGCGTTCTGGCCGCACTTCACACAGACCTCTCCGATGCACTCGAGCCACTGGCCGCAACGCGGATCGGTGTCCGAGCACGGCTGCCCCTCCTTGCCGACGACGCAGACACCGCTCTGGCACTTCGAGCACTCGGGCTGCACGCCATCGACCGGAAGCTCCTGGCACCATCCCCCCGAGCACGCAGGCTCAGTGCAAGGGTTGTCGTCGTTGTTCGTGCAGGCCTCGCATGCGCGGCCCGCGCTCCCGCAGATGCCCGGCCCAATCTTCTGCGCGCTCTGGCACCCCACCTCGCATCCCGGTACGTCGCACGTCTCGCGGATGCACGTCGTGCAGCATGCGCCGTCCCAGCAAGCTCCGAGCTCCTGGCCGTCCTGCTGGCACGTCGTCTTGTTCGGCGCGTCCTTCTGCACGCACTTACCGGCCTCGCACACGGCTGCCGTGCTGCACGCGCCATCCGCCGCGCAGGCCTGGCACGCCTTGCCCCCGACTCCGCACTGCGCTGCGTTGGTCAGCCCCTTCTCGCACTTCTCGCCCGCAGCGTCCCAACAACCCGTGCAGCACCGCCCCGCCCAGCACTGCCCCTCGGGACACCCCGCGCCGTCGCTGGCTTCGTCCCACGAGCAGACCCGATCCTTGCACTTCTCAATCGTGCAAGCCTCTCCGTCATCCGCGCAGTCCGCGTCCACCGTGCAGGCGTTCCCCTGCGTGACATCGACCTTGTTCTCCTTCGAGCAGCCCGTGAGGACAGCGCAGACCGCGATCAGGAGGGTGGAGAGGGAGGAACGAGCCGTTTGCCGGTGACGGGAAGCCATTCGAGAGGTTCGGCGCGGAATGTGGGGCCTGTCAAGCGGATGCGACGGGGGGATGGGAGGGCGCCCCGCCGCCGGGCGCCCCCCAACACCCTGCGGCTGGGAGTCAACGTGCTTCGAGGCTCTGCAAAACCATCCGGAGGCTCGTCTCCCGGCAATGTCCAAACCTCCAGACGCTCACCCCCCACTCCGCTCCCGCTCCCCCACGATCGCCACTCCCGCGCGCCGCAACTCCTCCAACGCACGATCCCCGTCCCCAGCGTGCACGTCGACCGCACGACACGCATCGACCACCACCGACGTGCAAAACCCCAAGCGCGCCGCGTCGATCGCCGTGAACTTCACGCAGTAGTCGAGCGCCAGCCCGCACACGTCCACAGCGTCGATCCCCCGCTCCCGAAGCCATCCGCCCAGCCCCGTGTCGTTGCGACGCCCGTTGTCGAAGAACCCGCTGTAGCTGTCCACCTTCGGATCCATCCCCTTGCGGAACACGCGCGCGATGCGCGTGCGATCGACCGCATCCGAAAGCTCAGCCCCGAAGGTCCCCTGCACGCAGTGCGGCGGCCAGAGCACCTGCTCGAGACCGTCGAGCTCAATCACCTCCCCCGGACTCCGCCACAAATGCTGCGTCGCGAAGCTTCCGTGATCCGCGGGGTGCCAGTCCTGCGTCGCGACCACCAGGTCATATGCGGTCTGCAGCCGGTTCGCGGGCTCGATCACCTGATCGCCTTGACGCACGGCGAGCGCACCGCCAGGCAGGAAGTCGTTCTGCAGGTCCACCAGGATGAGCGCGCGCATGTCGTCCCCTTCCTCGCAGCATGATCACTCGGATCTGCGTCTTCGTCCAAGCCTGCGTTGGAGTCAACCTCGGGGGAACAGCAGCGCCACCAGAACGCGCCCTCCAAGGTGACCTGATGGGGGTCTCGAACCTCCTCACGTGAAGGAAGGAGCAGCCGCTCCAACCGTATGCCGGACCATGGTCCACCGAACGATGTGCCTGGCTCTCGCCTTCGCGATGACAGCCTGCAGCAACTCGGAATCCGCCGCGGATGACGTGGCCGACAGCGCCGCTGATGCGACGATGCAAGGCGACGCGGCAGCAGACACATCGCCGCAACCCGACGCCGCAGCCGAAGGTTCGACCGATGCGACGGAGGATGTCGCGCCGTCCTACGACTGCAATGGAATCCTGCTCGGATACCCTTGCATGACGGCAGCGAACCACGTGTGTCCGCAAGGCGGCCTCGACTGCTACGGCATCTACCTGCAGAACGTGTGCGGTC
>JAKLDZ010000870.1 GCA_022703255.1 Myxococcota bacterium
AAACAGCTGCCGCCGAACTCGAACACCGCCTTGCGGATTTCGCCAAAGGTCGTGTTCGCACCTTGCGTGACCTCTCCGTTCACCTTCAGGAAGAATTGCGGGCCGCGCCGGATCATCGGGTACACGTAGGCGGGGATGACGTTGCCGGCCGCGTCCACGGCAATGGCCGCCGCGCGGTCGATGGAATTATCCGGGCCGCTGTAGCGCGCCACCCACAGCTCGTTGCCGGCAGCGTCGTACTTGACCGTGGCGAAGTCGGCAGATGTGTCCGCTCCAAGGCTCGCCCCCGTGACGTAAACATTGCCGGCCGCATCCACCGCCATCGCCGCCGCGACCACGGCCGAGAGGTGGACCGGGTCGCCGAAGCTGTGCCGGTCGGGGTGGAAGAACCCGCCCGTCTCGCTGGAAAACACCGCCAGCAGCCGGCGCTGCACATCGGCCGGGAAGTAGCCCCTGCGGCTGCAGACGTGCAGGCGGATATCGAGGGCGACATAGGACGGGGCGTCGATCTCGACGTCGTGGCCGGCCAGCCGGT
>JAKLDZ010000871.1 GCA_022703255.1 Myxococcota bacterium
CGCCTCGTGGAACACGACCTCCACTCCCGCACACGCTCGCTCCACCGCCTCCGCATCCCGCACGTCGGCCGTCACCCGCTCCACACCCGCAACGCCGTCGAGGTTGCTCCATCGCCCCGACACCAGGTTGTCGAATGCACGCACGCCTTCGCCGCGCGCAGCCAGCGACGTCACGAGGTTGGAGCCGATGAAGCCGGCTCCGCCGGTGACCAACCACCGACAGCAGTCCATGTCCGCTCGCCTACTTCTTCTTGAACAGGGCGTCGAGTCGGGCCTTCGAGCTCGCGATGCGCGACGTATCGTCTTCCGCCTTGCCGTCCCGCAACGTGAAGAACGTGCAGAAGTTCGCCTTCTCCCGGTCCGGGATGTACTCGGCGATGTGCTCCTTGCACTGGTTGTGCGCGGAGGGATCCCAGTACTCGCAGTTCTTGCAGCAGTGCAGATCGAAGCCGCAGTGGATGCAGAGATCCTGACGCTGCAGCTTCACCTCCATCACGAGCTCGTTGCCGCAGTGATGGCAGAAGTGGTGCTTCT
>JAKLDZ010000872.1 GCA_022703255.1 Myxococcota bacterium
TCGATCACCCCGGCCAGTTGTGAATCGCCGAGGACCGCGTCGAGGGCGAAGCCCAGGTCGCGCACACGGTTGATCGCCTCGGCCTCGTTGGCGGCCGATTGCAACCGGGAAACCATGTCGAACGGGTTGCCGCTCCACAGGCGGCTATCGCTGCCAACGTGCTGCACATGCAGGCTGGCGTAGCCGCGGGCGGCCCAGTTTGTCCCGAGGTAGGAGTAGCTCTCGCGCGAACCGCCCATGCCATGCGAAAAGGCCACCAGCGGTACCGGGCCGGACCGCGTCATTGCGGGGGGCAGGTAAAGCTTGGCCAGCACTTCACGCTCGCGCTCGCGGTCGACCCACTGGAAGTAACGGATTTCATAGGCGGTCGGCTGGGGAACCAGATTGGCCTCGACCAGCGCTGCCTGGTTGCGCTTCGCCCAGGACTCGGCAAATCCGCCGGCCTGGCCGCCCGGCGTCCCGGCACAGGCGGCGAGGAGACTCAAGCACGCCGCCATGAAAAGTACCTTGGTCGAACGGAGGCGGTTCATTG
>JAKLDZ010000873.1 GCA_022703255.1 Myxococcota bacterium
CTGCGCGAACAAAAAGCCTTGCAACTCGTCGCAGCCCATCTCGGTCAGGATGCGGCGCTGCTTGATCGTCTCGACGCCTTCGGCGACGACGCGCTTGCCTAAAGCGTGCGCCAGCTTGATGACGCCGTCGACCACCGCGCGCGCGTCGGCGCTGCGCTCCAGGTCCGTGACGAAGCTGCGGTCGATCTTGACTTCCTTGGCCGGCAGCTTGCGCAGGTAGGCCAGGCTGGAGTAGCCGGAGCCGAAGTCGTCGATGGAAATGTGCACGCCGACCTCCGCCAGCTCGGTGAAGAAGCGCAGCGTCGCGTCGGTGTCCTCCATCGCCACCGATTCGGTGATCTCGCAGGTCAGCAGGTTCGGCTTGACCTGGTGGCGCTGCAGCGCCGCGGCGATGTGCTCGGCCAGCGCCGTCTTGCCGGTGCCCGGCGCGCCGTGAAAACACAGGCTGCCGTGGCCGCGGCGCTTCAGCGCCTCGATGATGCGCGGCACTTCGAAGCGCGATTCCACGTTCAGCAGACTCAAGGAGTAGG
>JAKLDZ010000874.1 GCA_022703255.1 Myxococcota bacterium
ATGCCACACCGCCAGCCCGAGAGGCAGGGATCTGGATTCGAGGTGCAGTTGTTGCTGCAGCCAGTGGCATCGCAGAGGTCATTGGTGCACGCGTAGGCATCGCTGCAGTCCTCTAGCAGGACACTACCTGCGCATGCTCCCGCCAGGCAGGTCGGCTGCCGCCACTCCAGCGCACTACAGAACCTCGTCCCGCAGTCCGTTCCGTCGGCGATCCTGCCGCAGGACGCCCCGGAGCCGCTGCAATTGCCGGTCGTGCATTCTCCTGCGGCGCAATCGTCCTTGAGATCCTGGTTGGCGGTCTGGTTGCCGCAGGTGTAGCGCGAGGTGCACCTCTGGCACACGCCGCAGTCCGCGTGCTGGGTGGAGTCGTAGACGCACGAACCACCGTCGCACGCGGCGCAGGTGCCGCAGTCGTAACCATCGGCGCGCAGACACGACCCCGAGCCGTTGCAGTTCTCCCGCACACAGCCGCCACCGTTGCACTCGTCCTTGAGATCCTCGGTGTTCGACTGGAAGCCGCAGGTGTTGA
>JAKLDZ010000875.1 GCA_022703255.1 Myxococcota bacterium
CGAAGGCTCAGGGCGCGAAGGCTCAGGGCGCGAAGGTCGAGGCGCCGCCGAAGCCTCGTTCGCGAACGAGCACGTCGTACGTGCCGCGGGCGGAGCTGATGAGGCGCACGCTGGGGATCCATGTGCTGCAGGGTCCGGTGTGCCAGGCGACGATGGTGTTGCTGGCGGTGATCACGAGGAGCGAGGGGACCAACCGGATCCTGACGCACGTGAAGGTGCATTCTTCATTCTCGTTCCGTGCTGCTAGTCGTGAGTTGCTAGTTCCTACGATCCTCCGGCTCCGGAGATGTGAACGCGGAGATCGGTCCCGCTGCGATGTTCGCGGCCGCGCCGAGGTGCGTCTGAAGGGCGCTTGAGAGTCGTGATTGCAGCCGTGTGAGCGCTGATCGAGCGCGGGAGCGGACGCGAGGCAGGGTGGTTCGGGGAGGCCGGGTGGTTGCGCGCGCTTCGCTGTGCGGGTTCAGCGGATGCCGATCGCGATCTCGCGCTGCGTCGCTTCGTCGGCCCCGCGGGCGAAGGCCTGGAACG
>JAKLDZ010000876.1 GCA_022703255.1 Myxococcota bacterium
GCCAAGGAAGGCCGCGCCCTGATCGAACGCCTGGGCCGGCGCGGGCGAGGCCTGCCGGCTCGCGTGATCCCGCTCGAGGTGCACAGCATCGGCGCGATCGGCATCGACGTGGTGCTGGGCGCGATCGCCTACGGCGCGAGCCAGGTCTTCATGCTCGCCGACGCGGAGGGTGCGCTAGAGCATGGCGAGCCGATCGCGCGGCAGGCGCGCGTGGCGGACACGATTCTCAACGCCCTGGGCTACGCCGGCTCCCACTGGCAGCTGATCGAGGCCGAGGAAGTGGCCGCGCTCGATGGCGCGCTATGGTCGGCCCAGCCCGCGGCCGCCCCGGCCACGCCGGCACTGTTCAACCTCGGCAAGCTCAAGCGAGGCACGCTCGAACTCGTGCTGGCGCACCTGGCGCAGCACGCTCCCACACCGCAAGACAGCATCGCGCTCGAGCGTGGTGCGCCCTTCGGTGCAATCACGGTGAACCAGGACAGCTGCACCCTGTGCAAGGCCTGCATCGGCGCCTGCCCGGCCGGCGCG
>JAKLDZ010000877.1 GCA_022703255.1 Myxococcota bacterium
CCTCGACGACAACTGCGACGGCCAGGTCGACGAGGGGACGCCGGGCGCCGGCGTGGACTGCGACACCGGGCTCCTCGGCGTGTGCAAGGCCGGCAGCACGGTCTGCTCCGGCGGCAAGCTCGAGTGCATCGCCAAGACCCCCGCCGGCATCGAGGCCTGCGACGGCAAGGACAACGACTGCGACGGCCAGATCGACGAGGACTTCAACCTGCCGTCGAACCCGCTCAACTGCGGCACCTGCGGCAAGGTCTGCAGCTACGCGCACGCGGCGCCGCTCTGCGTGAACAAGGTCTGCCAGATGGGCGCCTGCCTCCCGGGCTACAAGGACGCGAACGGGCAGGCGAGCGACGGCTGCGAGCAGCAGTGCGAGGTGTGGCCGCCGACGACCGAGAAGTGCAACGGCAAGGACGACGACTGCGACGGCGTGGCCGACAACGGCTTCAACGTGCAGACCGACGTCAACAACTGCGGCTTCTGCGGGAAGGTCTGCAGCTACCCGCACGCGGCGGCCAAGTGCGTCACCGGCGG
>JAKLDZ010000878.1 GCA_022703255.1 Myxococcota bacterium
GGGGAAATACGAAATAACCCAGGAACAGTTCCAAAGGGTGATGGGGACGAATCCCTCCAGCTTCAGGAGCGTATCGGACGCGCCGAAGCGACCGGTAGAGCAGGTGAGGTGGTACGACGCAGTGGCTTTCTGCAATAGACTATCCGATATCGAAGGGCTGCAGAAGGTTTACACGATCAGCGGCGCCGATGTGAAAGCTGATTTCGGCCGGAGCGGCTACCGGTTGCCGACTGAAGCGGAGTGGGAGTATGCGGCGCGGGGGGGCAGCCGAACACAAGGGTTCAAATACTCTGGATCGAATGACCCAAACCTCGTGGCATGGTATGATGCCAATTCTGGCATAACCACACATGCGGTTGGGCGAAAGGCTCCCAATGAGATTGGGCTTTACGATATGAGCGGGAATGTATACGAGTGGTGTTGGGACTGGTATGCGAACAGGTATAATTCTTCAGCTGAGATCGATCCCTCCGGTGTAACCTCTGGCGAAAGCCGAGTATTTCGCGGTAATACCGCCTATGACAGTAT
>JAKLDZ010000879.1 GCA_022703255.1 Myxococcota bacterium
CGAGCACCGGACCGCCCGCAGCCTTCCCGACTGCCGGAAAGCCAAACACTGAGGCGAAGAAACCGCCTGGACCGCCGATAGAAGCTAGTGCGATTCTCAGCACGCCCGAGAACAGCATCCCGAAGATGCTGCGGCCTACGGACGCAAGGCCATCGAGCAGACTCCGCGTCCGAAAGACCGCATCGCCGAACGCGTCAGCGATGCCGTCCGCAGCGGAGCGAGCGGCAGAAACTATGAATTGGAACTCGTCCTTCTGGAACCACTTCTCCATCGGGATTCCTGAACCTTCGACGCGCACTTCTCTCAGCGCATTCTTCAGCTCGCGTAGCTTCTGCCGAGCCTGCTCCGCGTTCTCCGTGATGATCTGTAGTCCCGGTCCGAGGTAGCCGATCAGCGCCCGCATCTCGTCTTCGGACATCACGTAGTCTGGCGAGCCCAGGCCGCCTGCGCCTCCGCTTCCACGGACCGCCGCCGCCCTCTCGTTGAACTCCTTCTCGATGGCCCGCATGTCCGCGTTGCGCTCTCCT
>JAKLDZ010000088.1 GCA_022703255.1 Myxococcota bacterium
ACCTGTGGATGGGGTTGTGGACAGCCCTGGGGGAGTCGGTGAGGTATCGAAAGGTACCCTCACTTCCCACAGCCTCCCCCCATGCATCGCCTGCCGCTTCTCCCCACCCCGAGGAGTCAGCTTTCGCGCTGTTTCAGCTTGCTTTCGTCTCTGTCCCCAACATCCACAGGACCTATCGACACCAGGATCTGTTTGTGAGAAGGAAGAGGACCTGACTCTGCGCGCCTAGCCGAATCACGAGGGAATCGCGTTGCCCATGAACATCACCATCGCCAAAAAGGACCTGCTCCGTCTCGTGGGCCGTTGCCAGGGCGTGGTCGACAAGAAAAGCACGATGCCCATCCTGGCCAACGTGCTCATCAACGTCGATGGGCCGAACTCCGTTCGGATCGCTGCCACCGACCTGTACCTCGCCGTCGCCGGCACCGCTGCCGCTGAGGTCCGTCAGGGCGGAAGCACCGCCGTTCCCGCGCGAGACCTGTTCGACCGCGTCAAGATGATGCCCGAAGGCCCGGTCTCGGTCTCCGTCGCCGCCACCGGCGCCACCGAAATCAAGTCCGGAACCAGCCCCCGTCGCTATCGCCTCCACGGGCTCCCCGGAGACTCCTTCCCGGCGCTTCCGGAGCCCTCCGCCGACGCACCCGTGCTCGAGCTCGAGGTCGAGGTTCTCTCCGCGCTGATCAACTCCACGCAGTTCTCCATCTCGACCGACGAGACGCGGCCGCACCTGAACAGCGCGCTGTTCGAGTGGGACGGGGACCACGTTCGCATGGTCACGACCGACGGCCATCGCCTCACGAAGTGCGAAGCGTCGGTGCCCGGACGGCAGGCCAGCGCCACGATGCTGATCCCTCTGAAGGCCATCGCGGAGCTGCGGCGTCTCACCGACGAGGCGCGCGCGGAACCGAATCGCGAAGGTCAGCCCCCGATGGTGACCATCGCGCAGTCGGGCCCCAATGCGTTCTTCACCCTCGCCGATACCCGCTTCTGCGTGAAGCTCGTCGATGCCCAGTTCCCAGCCTACCAGCAGGTCATTCCCGCCTCTGCAGAGCGTGCCATCCGCGCACCCCGTCTGGCCCTGGTCGAAGCCCTCAAGGCCGTCTCCCTTGCCGCCAGCGACCGCACCGGCGGCGTCAAGCTCACCCTCGAAGGCGGCACGATGCGCATCATGAGCGAGTCCCCGGAGAGCGGTGACGGCTTCGACGAGATCCCCATCGACTACTCGGGCGAAACGGTCGTCATCGGCTTCAATGCCCGCTACGTTCTCGACGTGCTCTCCGTTCTTGCCGACGAGGAGGTCCAGATCCTCCTGTCCGGCGAGCTGGATCCCGCCGTGATCAAGCCGGCTTCCGAACCGGCCAATCGAAGCTTCGTGGGCGTCGTCATGCCCATGCGCATTTGAGACCCCTCTGCTTCGATCAGGTCTCCGTCCGCAACCTCCGCGTCCTGCGAGAGGTGGACCTCGAACCCTGCTCCGGGATCAACATCGTCGCCGGCGCCAACGGACAGGGTAAGACCTCCCTGCTCGAGGCCATCTACCTCGTCGCAACCTCCCGCTCGTTCCGCACCCACAAGCTGCGTGAGTGCATCGCCCACGGTGCGTCTGCGGGTTCGGTGCGCGCCCGACTCCTGGAAGACGGCCAGCAGCGCGAGCAGTTCTTCGCCGTGTCCGGCAACGAACGCGTCCTGAAGCTCGACGGCAGCAAGCCGCCAGGCGTTGCCGCCTACGCCGTCCGATCCCCTGTCGTCGTCTTCCATCCCGGCGAAGTCAGCCTCACCGCCGGTCCTGCGTCCGGCCGCAGAACGCTCCTGGATCGCGTCGCGCTGTTCGTCGATCCGCGCTCCTACGAGCACCTGGTCGCCTACCAACGCGCCCTCAAGTCGCGCAATCGCCTGATGGCCACCGAAGGTCCCTCCAGCCGCGCACTCGATCCCTACGAAGAGCTTCTCGCGCGCCATGGAAGCCGTCTCGCGATCGCGCGGCGCAACGCCGCCACGGCGCTCATCCAGGCGTTGCTGCTGGCCCTCGAGCCTCTCGCCCCCGCCTCGTTGAAAGTCCTCGCAACCTACGCACCCGGCGGCAGTGACCAGGAACAGGAGATGCTGGAGCGCCTGCACGCCGGCAGGATCCGCGACAGCCGACGCTCGTCTCCCGGTTTCGGACCTCATCTCGATGATCTGGTCCTGACGCTCGACGATCGTCCGGCGCGGGTCGTGGGCTCGCAAGGTCAGCACCGGCTGCTCACGCTCGCCTTGAAGATCGCGGAGACCGGATGTGTAGCGCAGGCCACGGGAATCGATCCGGTGCTGCTGCTCGACGACGTCTCGAGCGAGCTCGACGCGGAGCGAACGGATGCCTTGTTCGGGTTCCTTGCGCAGCGATCCAACCAGGTGTTCGTGACTACGACGCGACCGGAGATGGTGTCGCGACTGCGGTCGGAAGCACCCGGCACACGGCTGTTCGAAGTCGTGGGAGGCGCGGTTCGGATCGACCCCGGCAGCGGCGCCAGTTGAAGCTGATTTCCCAGGGTTTTTTGCGTCGCAGCCCTTGTCCCAAACCCCCTTTTGAGCTACGGTTCGGGCGCTCGTCGGACACGCAATTGCGGCTCCCGGAGCCGCACGACCCCGGCGTTCGATCGCCTCCTGCGTGACCTGCCTTTCCCACGCCGACGAGCTCACTGCCAAGGACGAAGATGAGCGACACGAATTCCACACGCACGCCCACCGTGCCCCCTCCGGCCGACGAATACGGCTCCAGCAACATCACCGTCCTGGAGGGACTCGAGGCCGTTCGCAAGCGCCCCGGCATGTACATCGGCGACGTCCACGACGGCTCCGGCCTGCATCACCTCGTCTGGGAAGCGGTCGACAACAGCGTCGACGAGCACCTCGCAGGCCACTGCACGACCATCTCCATCACGCTGCACTTCGATGGCTCGGTCACTGTCGACGATGACGGCCGCGGCATCCCCGTCGGCATGCACGAGAAAGGCGTCAGCGCTGCCGAGGTCGTCATGACCGTCTTGCACGCCGGCGGCAAGTTCGACCACTCCAGCTACAGCGTCTCCGCCGGCCTCCACGGCGTCGGCGTCTCCGCCGTCAATGCCGTCTCCGAACACTTCAAGATGGAGATCCGCCGCGAAGGCAGGGTCTGGTTCCAGGAGTATCGTCGCGGCGTCCCCGTCGCCCCCCTCGTCGCCATCGGCGAGACCGATCACCACGGCACCAAGGTCACCTTCCGCCCCGACCCCGAGATCTTCACCTTCACCGAGTTCTCCTTCGACATCCTCGCAAGCCGTCTGCGCGAGCTGTCGTTCCTCAACGCCGGATTGGTGATCGTCCTGACCGACGAGCGCGAGCCCACCGGCCCGCGCCGCGAAGTCTACGAGTACCGCGGCGGCATCCGCGAGTTCATCGAGCTCCTCAACAAGAACAAGGAGCCCATCCACGAGCACGTGATCTCGTTCTCGGTCTCCGTCCCCCACGAGAACTCGCCCATCCCGATCACCGTCGACGTCGCCATGCAGTGGAATGGCAGCTACGTCGAGCAGGTGTTCCCCTACACCAACAACGTCCACAACAAGGACGGCGGGACGCACCTGACCGGCCTCCGCGCCTGCCTCACGCGCATCTTCAACCAGTACGCGCTCGCCCAGAATCTCATCAAGGAGAACAAGGGCTCCCTCAGCGGCGAAGACTGCCGCGAAGGCCTCGTCGCCGTCATCAGCGTCAAACACCCCGACCCGGCCTTCGACTCCCAGACCAAGTCCAAGCTCGTCTCCTCCGAAATCAAGGGAATCGTCGAGAGCATCGTCGTCGACAAGCTCGGCCAGTTCTTCGAAGAAACCCCCGCCGTCGCCAAGACCATCATCGACAAGTCCCTGATGGCCGCCAAGGCCCGCGAAGCCGCGCGAAAGGCCCGCGAAGTCGTACGCAAGGGCGCCGCCGACATCACTACCCTCTCCGGCAAGCTCGCCGACTGCCAGGAGAAAGACCCCGCCAAGTGCGAGCTGTACATCGTCGAGGGAGACAGCGCCGGCGGCTCCGCCAAACAAGGCCGCGACCGCCACTTCCAGGCCATCCTCCCCCTCCGTGGCAAGATCCTCAACGTCGAGCGCGTCCGCACCGACCGCATGCTCTCCTCCGCCGTCATCGGCACGTTGATCACCGCCCTCGGGTGCGGCATCGACGAGGCCGGAGGCTTCGAGGTCAGCAAGCTCCGCTACCACCGCATCATCCTGATGAGCGACGCCGACGTCGACGGAGCGCACATCCGAACGCTCCTGCTCACGTTCTTCTATCGGCAGATGCCCGAGGTCATCAAGGGCGGCTACCTCTACATCGCCCAGCCCCCCCTGTTCCGCGTCCGCAAGGGCAAGAAGGACCTCTACCTGAAGGACGAGAACGCGCTCGACAACTTCCTCGGCGAAAACGCCGTGGACAACCTCACCATCCGCTCCTCGAGCAATCTCCCGGTCTCCGGCGGCGTCCTCTTCCGGCTCGCCCAACGCCTCCAGAAGTGGCCCGCTATCCTCGAGAAGATCAACCGCCGCTGCGACGAGCGTTTCATCGCCGCCGTGCTCCGCACCTCCGCGCTCACCCGCGACGATCTGCGCGAGCGCCGCAAGATCGAAGCCGCTTCCGCCGAAATCCAGGCCTCCATCGAGAAGCGCCACAAGGACCTCCTCCCCATCCAGGTCCGCGTCGAGTGGGACGGCGAGCACGGCGCTGCTCGTCTGGTCTTCATCCCACGTCGCGGCTCCGGAGCCTCCGAGGGTGTCTTCGATTGGGAGCTCGCTGAGTCCGCCGAGTACAAGGAGCTGCTCAACATCCACGATGACCTCGCCTCCATCGGCCCTGCCCCCTACGTCGCCGAGGCCAAAGACGAGCAGCTCACCCTCGAAGACCCCGAGGCCCTCATGGCATTCCTCGCCAAACGCGGCCACAAGGGCGTCACCATCAGCCGCTACAAGGGCCTCGGCGAAATGAACGCCGAAGAGCTCTGGGAAACCACCATGAATCCCGATGCCCGCACCCTCCTGCAGGTGCGCGTCGATGACGACGTCAACGCCGACAGCATCTTCACCCTCCTGATGGGCGATCAAGTCGAGCCCCGACGCCAGTTCATCGAGGACAACGCCTTGAGCGTGCGCAACCTCGACATCTGACCGTCTCTCCCCGCCCCCAGCGCCACTCCCGCGCCGCCCTGCTCCTCCCGCCCTTCAAGCCCTGGCCCGAGACTTGCCGGAGCCGCCTCGCGACTTACCTTCGCCCCGTACCTGAACCCTCTCCCGTCCGATGTCGGCCAATCGCAGCTCCCATCGGCGAAACCCCTCATCGAGGTTCCGGCACGCAGGAGGTTCTCTCATGCGAATGGACAGAATGACCACCAAGGCCCAGGAGGCGATCCGCTCCGCCCTCGATCTCGCCTCCCGCCGCGGTAACCCCGAGCTCCTGCCCGAACACATCATCATCGCTGCTCTCGAGCAGGACGAAGGCATCGCTCAACCCCTCATCCAGAAGGCCGGGGCGCGCCCCAACGAGCTCACGGCCGAGCTCCGCAAACGCCTCGAGTCTCTCCCCAGGGTCACCGGCGGCGCCGAGCCCCAGCTCTCCCGACGCGGCCTCGCCCTGATCCAGAAATCCGAAGACGAGGCGCGCGCCCTCAAGGACGACTACCTCTCCGTCGAACACCTCCTGCTCGCCGCCGCAAAGTCCGACTCCGAGCTCAAGCCGATCTTCGCTCGCTTCCACCTCGGCTACGACAAACTCCTCGAGGCTATGGCCTCCGTCCGCGGCTCCCACCGCGTCACCGACCAGGAGCCCGAACGCAAGTTCCAGGCGCTCGAGAAGTACACCCGCGACCTCACCGAGCAGGCACGCCGCAGCAAGCTCGACCCCGTCATCGGGCGCGACGAGGAAATCCGCAGAGTCATGCAGGTCCTGTCCCGACGCACCAAGAACAACCCCGTGCTGATCGGCGAGCCAGGCGTCGGCAAGACCGCCATCGTCGAGGGCATCGCTCAACGCATCGCAAAGGGCGACGTCCCGGAGTCCCTCAAGGACAAGCAACTGTGCGCCCTCGACCTCGGCGCCCTCGTCGCCGGCTCCAAGTACCGCGGCGAGTTCGAAGATCGCCTCAAGGCCGTCCTCAAGGAGATCGAGTCCGCCGAAGGCCGCATCATCCTGTTCATCGACGAGATCCACACGCTGGTCGGTGCGGGCGCCGCCGAAGGAGCCATGGACGCCGCCAATCTGCTCAAGCCCATGCTCGCCCGTGGCGAGCTGCGGTGCATCGGCGCTACCACCCTCGACGAGTACCGCAAGCGCATCGAGAAGGACGCTGCTCTCGAACGCAGGTTCCAACCCGTCATCGTCCCCCAACCCTCCGTCGAAGATACCCTCGCCATCCTCCGTGGCCTCAAGGAACGCTACGAGATCCACCACGGCATCCGAATCCAGGACGCCGCCCTCGTCGCCGCGTGCACCCTCTCCAACCGCTACATCACCGACCGCTTCCTGCCCGACAAAGCCATCGACCTGGTCGACGAAGCCGCCTCCAAGATCAAGATGGAGATCGACTCGATGCCGACCGAGATCGATCAGATCGAGCGCAAGCTCGTGCAGCTCCAGATCGAGCAGCAGGCACTCAAGAAGGAACGCGACCCCGCCGCCCTCGCCCGCGCCGAGGTCGTGGCCCACGAGGTCGCAGAGCTCAAGAGCCGCTCCGATGCCATGCGCGCCCAGTGGCTCCACGAAAAGGAGCTCATCGCTCGCATCCGAGAGGCCCAACCCAAGCTCGAAGAGCTCCGCGCCGACATGGACGACGCTCGACGCAAAGGCGACCTCAACCTCGCCGCCGAGATCCAATACGGCCGCATCCCGGCCGTCGAAAAGTCCCTCTCCGACCTGCGCGCCCAGCTCGCTCTCGTCCAGTCCAAAACCTCCTACCTCCGCGAAGAAGTCACCGACCAGGACGTCGCCGCCGTCGTCTCCAAGTGGACCGGTGTCCCCCTCGCCAAAATGCTCGAGAGCGAAATGCAAAAGCTCCTGCGCATGGAGGACAACCTCAAGTCCCGAGTCGTCGGCCAGAACGAAGCCCTCGTCGCCGTCGCCAACGCCGTCCGCCGCTCTCGCGCCGGCCTCAGCGACGACCGCCGCCCCGTCGGATCCTTCCTGTTCCTCGGCCCTACCGGCGTCGGCAAGACCGAGCTCGCTCGTGCCCTCGCCGCGTTCCTGTTCGACGACGAGCGCGCCATGATCCGCCTCGACATGAGCGAGTACATGGAGAAGCACACCGTCTCCAGGCTCATCGGCGCGCCCCCCGGCTACGTGGGCTACGACGAAGGCGGCCAGCTCACCGAGCCGGTCCGCCGCCGACCCTACTCCGTCGTCCTGTTCGACGAGGTCGAGAAGGCCCACCCCGACGTCTGGAACGTCCTGCTGCAAGTGCTCGACGACGGACGGCTCACCGACGGTCAGGGGCGCACCGTCGACTTCAAGAACGTCGTCATCATCCTCACCTCCAACATGGGCTCCCATGCGATCGCGGAGATCGAAGCCAGGGAGTCCCTCGACGAGGCCTCTGCCCACGATCTCGCGCGCCGCGCTGCGCTCGAAGAGGTTCAGCGCGCCTTCCGCCCGGAGTTTCTCAACCGCATCGACGAGACCGTCGTCTTCCACCGCCTCGGCAAGGACCAGATCAGCGCCATCGTGGACATCCAGCTCCAGCGCCTCCTGCAGCGCCTCGCGCAGCGAGGGCTTTCCCTGCAGCTCACCGACGCGGCCAAGGCCCGCCTCGCCGAGCTGGGCTGGGATCCCCGCTACGGCGCACGCCCCCTCAAGCGCGCCATCCAGAAGCACCTCGAGGACGCCCTCGCACACCGCATCATCGCCGGCGAGCTCGCCTCCGGAGATGCCGTGACCGTCGACAGCATCGACGGCTCCCTCACCTTCTCGCGAAGCCCCGGAGCGCAGCCCCAGTCCTGAGAGCCCCTGCCCCCGCGCTACGGAATCACGCAGGCTTGAGGAACGAAGCGACGATCCTCTTCTCGCCCCAACCGGCAAAGTGCACGATCACCACGGGCGGCGTGGCCGCGCTCTCCAGCCTCACCACCTTCCCCACTCCGAATCGCGTGTGCTCCACGCTCCTGCCTGCCGACAACCACGTCTCGTCGGGATCCATCTCCACGTACCGTTCCCCCGCCTCCCGCGTCGTCTCCCGCGCGACCTGACGTGTCGTCTCACGAACAAACATCGCCGGACGTACCCGCCCCTCCATCGAGCCGCTCAGCGTCCGCGACACCGCGTGCTCCACCGCGTCCTCCGGCATGTCCCCCAGAAATCGGCTCGGCTGGCAGTAGCGCGTGGTCCCGAAGATCATCCTCGTGCTCGCGTGCGTGATCACCAGCTGCTCGCGCGCTCGCGTGACCGCCACGTACGCCAGCCGACGCTCCTCCTCGAGGTCGTCACGCTCCCGCGAAGGACTCCTGTACGGAAACAGATCCTCCTCGAGCCCCGTTAGCAGCACCAACGTGAACTCCAGCCCCTTCGCCGCGTGTACCGTCATCATCGGCACCCGCGCCCCCTCCTTGCCCAGCTTGTCCGCGTCCGACTCCAGCGACACCCGCTCCAGGTAGTCCTGCAACGTCGGCGTCCCCCCCGCAGCGACCGCCTCGTCCTCGTAGTCCTCCAAGGAGGACAGCAGCTCCGAAACGTTCTCCAGCCGAGCGTCTGCCTCCGCCGTGTTCTCGTCCTTCAGCGCCTTCGCATAGCCCGTCGCCTCCAATACCCTCTCGGCCAGCTCCCGTGGCCCTGCGTCCTGCACCGCCCGCAGCGACCTCAACATCGCCGCGAAGCCGGCGACCCGCTTGCTGGCCGCCCCCGCCAGCCCGCACGCATCCAGCCGATCCAGCACCGCATCGTGAACCGAGATCCCCGCTCGCGACGCCGCCTCCGCAATCCGATCCACCGTCGCAGCACCAATCCCCCGCGCGGGGACGTTGATGATCCGCAGCAGATCCACGTCGCTGCTCGGATTCGCCAGCACCCGCAGATACGCAAGCACGTCCTTGACCTCGGCCCGATCGAAGAACCGCGTTCCGCCCACGATCTGGTACGGCAGCCCCTCCGCCCGCATCGCCTCCTCGAGCACGCGGGACTGCGCGTGGATCCGATAGAACACCGCGATGTCCTTGGGCTCGACCCCCCGACGCAGCGCCTCCCGGATCTGCTCCACCACGCAAGCGGCCTCGTCCCGCTCGTCCCGCGTCGCCACCACCAGCACCGGCGCCCCGTTCGGGTTCTGCGTGAACAGCTCCTTCGGCTCCCGCTCGCCACTCCTGCGAATCACCCCGAGCGCACTGCGCACGATGTTGCCCGTCGAGCGGTAGTTCTCCTCCAGCTTCACCACCTGCGCTTCCGCAAAGTCCTTCCGGAACCCGCGAATGATCCGTACGTCCGCTCCCCGCCAACGATAGATGCTCTGATCGTCGTCCCCTACCACGCACAGGTTGTGGTGCCCCTCCACCAGCGCCCGCACCAACCGGTACTGCGCCGCGTTCACGTCCTGGAACTCGTCCACCAGCACGTGCCGGAACTTGCGACGAAGCTCCTCTCCCTCCTCCCGCGTCCGGCTCTCTCCGATCCGCATCACGTGCAGGATCAGGTCGTCGAAGTCCACCGCGTTCGCTGCGCGCAACTTCTCCTGGAACGCCTCGTAGACCTGCCTGGTGAGCTTCTCGAACGGCGTGCGCGACGGCAGATCCTCGGGGAGCAGCACATCCTGCTTCGCCTGGTGGATCGCGTGCAGGAAGGCCTTCGGCGGATACTGCTTCTCGTCGATCCCGCTCGCTCGCAGGATCCTCGTCACCACCGCCTTCTGGTCCGAATCGTCGTAGATCACGAAGTCCCGCGAGAGCCCTACGGCCGCGTGGTAGCGACGCAGCAGGCGGGCGCACGTCGCGTGGAACGTTCCCACCCACAGATCCCTCACCACCTCCGGCCCGACCAGGCGGTCCAGACGCTGACGCATCTCGGCCGCAGCCTTGTTCGTGAACGTCACGGCGAGAAGCCGGTACGGTGGCACCCCGTGCTCCGCCAACAGGTTCGCCACGCGATACGTGATCACGCGCGTCTTGCCGCTGCCCGCTCCTGCCAGCACCAGCAGCGGCCCCTGCGCGTGCAGTACCGCTTCCGTCTGCGGCTCGTTGAGCATCGGCTCCGCGACCTCGCGTCCGAAGCTGCCTTCGCTGGACGAATCCATCCGCCTCGCGGTAGCACGGAAGGACTTCGACGTCAGGTCTCGCCGCATGATCCGTTGGCAGAGCAGCAGGTTCGCGAAGATCCTCTCCCGTTTCGCCGGGACGCTGCGTGAGCTGCGCGCAGAAGTGAGGCGACGCCTGCGTGTCGTCCACCGGGCTCCAGGCTCCCGGCTGATCGTCCCCTTCGGCTCTCTCCTCACCCTGGAGCCCGTCTGCTGCGCCTGCGGCGCTCCCTGCTCCTCCTCGCGCCCCCCTGCCCGCGCGCCGCGGGTCGCCTTCGGACCCCTCCCCGCTCTCGAGATCCCCACCTGCCCCGCCTGCACCTCCAACGCCGTCGCGCACTCCCGCTTCGAGCTCGTCACCGCCCTCGGAGCCGTGGTCTTCTCCTCCACCGCTCTGATCGCCCTGTTCGTCGCCCGCCCCTGGGCGGCCTGGCCCTGGGCGGTCCTCTGCGCTGCCGCTGCCTCCGCGCTCGCGCTGCTCCTGCGCCTCGCGCGTCGCCGTGTCCCCCTCGGCACCACCGCCTGGCACGCCGCCGTCGCCCGATGGATCGGGCGCTCGAGCGAAGGCGCCGTGCTCGAGTCCCCTTCCGATTCCCTGCGCGCGCAGCTCGTCGCCCAAGGCTGCTCCGCTCGATTCGACGTCGTCGTGGAGCGCGACGCGTTCGCCCTCGGCCTCTGTAGCGCGGGCTGCTCGCTCGCTCTCGCGCCTCTGCTGTGGTTCCACGCCCACCCCCACCTTCGGATCCTCAATCTGGGGGAGACGCCGGTCGAGGTGGCGATCGACGGCCGTGTCGCTGCGGAGCTTCCCCCGGTCTGGACGGAAGCGCCGAACGTCGGGGCGAGGGTGCGCGTTCCCATCGGCTGGAGATCGTTCGTGACACGAAACAAAGGCGGAGAGGTCCTCGATCGGTCGCGCGCCTGGCTGCCTTCTGATGCGCCCGCCCTCTACGCGCCGCGCCCTGCTTCGCATTGCCTGTGGATCGAGCAACGTGCCTATGGCGCCACCCCAGCTCCGATCCCGTCCGTCGTCCGCCTCTCCACGGGCAGCCCCTTGCACGTGCTGCCGCTGCGCGTGGACGCATGGTTCCAGGCCAATCCTGCCCCGGCCACGGATGCGAGACTCTTCTCGGGAGGCGTGCGTCGCGCGCTGCGCTTCGGCCCTTGCGCGGTTGCCCCCTCCCCTTGACCTCCGTTCTTCCTCCGCATCGCCTCAGCGCGATTGCGCAGGACAACCCTTGTGACTAGATTGGCCCCCGGCATGGACTCCCCTGACAAAGATCCGAACCACACCGTCGAGAACGCCCAGTCGATCGATCCCCCCGAGGTCGGGTCAGCTCCCAAGTCCGAACCCGGCGACCAGGCGCCCTCTCCGGTCGAAGAGCCGGCGCCCGTCGCGGAAGTGGTGGAAGCAACCACCGAGCCCGAGATCGACCCGCTCGACGCGCTCCGCCAGGAGAACGAGCGCGTGCGCGGGCAGCTGCTGCGGGTCGCCGCCGACTTCGACAACTTCCGCAAGCGCACGCGGCGCGAGATCGACGATGCCGCTCGTCGGTCCCGCGATGACATGGTGCGCGAGCTGCTGCCGGTGTTCGACAACCTCGAGCGCGCCGTGTCCCACGCCGAGCAGGCCGTGGACGCCCGGTCCGTGGCCGACGGTGTGAAGATGGTGCTCAAGCAGTTCCTCGACACGCTCTCCAAGGTCGGCATCAAGCGGGTGGAGAGCGTCGGGACGCCGTTCGACCCCAACTTCCACGAGGCGATCCAGCAGATCCCCAGCGCCGATCAACCCCCCGGTACCGTCGTGGCCGAGGTGCTCGCCGGATACGTCTGCGACGACCGACTTGTTCGCGCTGCCATGGTCGTCGTCGCCAAAGCTCCTCCGGCTCCCCCCGCGGAGGTCGCTGCGCCGGTCGAACCGACCGATCCAACCGACCCGGCCGCTTCCGCCTGACCCCGCCAAACCCGGCTCACGCAGCACATGTCTCCCCCCATTTGCCCCACCCCTGCTATCCTCCGCTGACCCATGGGCAAGATCATCGGGATCGACCTCGGCACCACCAATAGCTGTGTCGCGATCATTGAAACCTCTGCGGTCGCCTCGCCGCAGCCCAGGGTGATCCCCAACAGCGAAGGCGCGCGTACCACGCCCTCCGTCATCGGTTTCGCCGCCAGCGGCGAACGCCTCGTCGGTCATGTCGCCAAGCGACAGGCCGTCGCCAACCCCGAGAACACCGTCTACGCCGTCAAGCGCCTGATGGGACGCAAGTTCGCGGACGATGAAGTGAAGCGTCAGGCGGCCTTGGCGCCCTTCAAGATCATCGAGGCCCCCAACAGCGACGCATGGGTTCGGATCCGCGACCGCGATCTCTCACCGCCCGAGCTGTCGGCGATGGTGGTCGCGAAGATGCGCGAAGTGGCAGAGACCTTCCTGGGTGAAGCCGTCGCTGAAGCGGTCATCACGGTCCCCGCGTACTTCGACGACGCGCAGCGGCAGGCCACGAAGGACGCCGGCAGGATCGCGGGGCTGGAGGTCAAGCGCATCATCAACGAGCCGACCGCCGCAGCCCTTGCCTATGGCTTGGACCGCCAGGAAGACGAGACCATCGCCGTGTTCGACCTGGGGGGGGGCACCTTCGACATCTCGGTGCTCAGCATCTCCGCCGGCGTGTTCAGCGTCCGATCGACCGGCGGCGACACCCACCTGGGCGGCGAGGACTTCGACCAGCGGATCATCGACTCGCTGGCCGACGAGTTCCTCGCGGAGTTCGGCGTCGATCTGCGCAAGGACCGCATGGCGCTCCAGCGGCTCAAAGAGGCTGCCGAGAAGGCCAAGCACGAGCTGAGCAGCTCCATCGAAACCGAGATCAACATCCCGTTCATCGCCACCGGTCCTTCCGGTCCGCTCCATCTGCAGCGGGCCATGAAGCGTTCCGAGCTCGAGCTGCTCACCGCCGATCTGGTCGAACGCACGATCGACGTTTGCAGGAGTACGTTGCAGGACGGCAAGCTCGCTCCTTCCGATGTCCAGTCCGTCATCCTCGTCGGCGGCATGACCCGCATGCCCCTCGTGCAGAAGGCTGTGCGTGAGTTCTTCGGCAAGGACCCCTGCCGCTCGGTCAACCCCGACGAGGTCGTCTCGCCGTCGGTGCTGCCGTCCAGGGAGCCGCGCTGGCCGGCCAGGTCGACGAGGTCCTGCTGCTCGACGTGACCCCGCTGTCGATCGGCGTGGAGACCGGGGGCGGGGTGTTCTTCCGCCTCATCGAGCGCAACCGGACGATCCCAAGCGAGGCGTCCGAGGTCTTCACCACCAGCGTGGACAACCAGAACTTCGTCCCGATCCACGTGTTGCAGGGGGAGCGGGAGATGGCTGCCGACAACCGGAGCCTGGCTCGCTTCGAGCTCACCGGCATCCCTCCGGCGCCGCGCGGGGTGCCCAAGATCAAGGTCACCTTCCGGATCGACACCAACGGCATCCTGCACGTCGAGGCCACGGACATGGCGACGAATCGCTCCCAGTCCGTTCGGGTGACCCCGACCAGCGGCCTGAGCCAGGACGAAATCGGCAAGATTATCGCCGAGGGCGAGCGCTACAGGGACACCGACGGCCTCCGCAAGGAGCTGGCGGAGCTTCGAAACCAGGCCGAGACGCTGCTGTACACGACAGAGCAGGCCATCGAGGGGTATGCTGACCTGCTCGATCCGGGGGTCCTCGAGGGCGTTCGCCTGCAGGCCCAGGAGCTCCGGGAGCTCCTCGAGTCCGGGGGTGACCTGGTCGCCCTGCGCGATGCTTATCAGCGCTTGGAGGCCGCGGCCTTCCAGATCGCGGAGTCGATGTACGGCTCCCCCTAGTTCTTGCGGGTCGCTCGCCCTTTGATCCGGACTGTCTTGCTGTCGCGACCCGGCATCGTATAGAACCGAAACCCAGTGATGTCGCAACGACACCCGTATCCAGACCGAACCGAGACCGGGCCTCTCATGGGCTCCAGGGATCGCCTTCGAGGTTCGTGAGCGCTGGTGGAGGCACGGATGGTCAATCCCCAGATGGTGATGTACGAGGAAGAGTTCAACCGCATCCAGATGGTGGTCGATCGCCTCGTGCAGGACGCGAACGCGCGTGTCGTCTTCATCGTCGACAAGAACGGGCAGCTCATCGCTGCCAGCGGCGATGTCGAAAACCTCGACACGACTTCGCTCGCCTCGCTGACCGCTGGCAATATCGCCGCGACCGGCGGTATGGCGAAGCTCCTCAAGGAGAACGAGTTCGCCACCCAGTTCCACGAGGGCGAGAAGGCCAACATCCACATCCAGCTCGTCGGCAATCGCGTCATCCTCGTGGTGATCTTCGACGCCAAGTCGAGCCTCGGCCTCGTTCGCCTTCGCGTGAAACGCGCGAGCGAGGAGCTGAACCGGATCTTCGAAGCCCTGCTGAAGAAGGTTCAGGAGCCGGGCGAGTCGCCGTTCGCCGAAATCACCGACGAGGACATCGACAACTTGTTCAACGACTGAGGACGCGCGCGATGAGCTTCATCAACTACATGGCGCGTGAGATCAACTGCAAGATCGTCTACTACGGCCCCGGTCTGTGCGGGAAGACGACGAACCTGCAGTACATCTACGAGCGCACCAACCCCGATGCGAAGGGGAAGATGATCTCGCTCGCCACGGAGACGGAGCGCACGCTGTTCTTCGACTTCTTGCCGCTGTCGTTGGGTGAGATCCGCGGGTTCAAGACCCGGTTCCACCTGTACACGGTCCCGGGGCAGGTCTTCTACGACGCGTCCCGCAAGCTCATCCTCAAGGGCGTTGACGGCGTGGTGTTCGTTGCGGATTCGCAGATTGAAAGAATGGAAGCGAACCTGGAGAGCGTAGAGAACCTGCGCACCAACCTCCAGGAGCAGGGCTACTCTCTCGATCGGCTCCCCTACGTCATCCAGTACAACAAGCGCGATCTCCCCAATGTCGCCTCGGTCGAGGAGCTGCGCGAGCTGGTGAACTCGACGCACGTCCCGGAGTTCGAGGCGTGTGCCCGCACCGGCGTGGGCGTGTTCGAGACGTTGAAGGCGATTGCGAAGCTGGTGCTGACGGAGCTCAAGCGGGGGAGCTGAGGCGCCAGGGCCAGGGGGCGGTTCCTTCGAAGACGCGTCGAGCGGGCCCGGTCATCCGGGTGTTACCGGTGGTTGGGTCCCACGAGACGGTGAGGTTCCCGCCGGGGAGTTCGACGGTGACTTCGGGGGTGTGGGGGAGGCGTCCGGAATGGATGGCAGCGGCGACTGCGGCGCAAGCGCCGGTGCCGCAGGCGAGGGTGGGTCCGGCGCCGCGTTCCCAGACGCGGACGCGGAGTCTGTCGTGAGCGATGGGGGAGGCGAACTCGACGTTGATCCCTTCGGGAAAGCGGGGGTGGGCTGAGAGCAGGGGGCCGAGGGAGAGGAAGACGTCGTCGGTGATTTCGGAGAAGGAGACGGCGTGGGGATTCCCGGCGGAGGTGACGAGGAGGTCGGCGGCCGGGGAGTCGAGGCGAACGCGGGTTGGGGGAGGGATGGTGCCCATATCGACGTCGACGGAGGCATCACGGGAGCCGTGGGGGACCACCGAACAGCTTCGGTTGCCGGCGTCGGTTGCGATCGTGAGGGTGGCGGGATGGCTGGAAGCTGGGGGGGGGGTCCAGCGAAGGGCGGGGAGCGCGGCGCAGCGGATTCCGTTGCCGCACATCTCGGCCTCGGACCCATCGGCGTTGAAAAACCGCCATTTGAAGTCCGCCCGGTCCGAGGATTCGATCAGAAACAAGCCATCCGCCCCCACCGAAAACTTGCGCCGGCAGACAAGCCGGGCGAATTCAGCCATCTGCTCCATGGGGATCAGGGGTTTACGATGATCGATGATAATAAAATCATTGCCTGCCCCGCTCATTTTCCAGAATGGGATCGGTACAGGAATGCTGCGCAGAGCCTGATGGATCATGCTTCCTTCGTAATCAATTTTCGATCCGGATTTCGGGAGACCGTGTACTTTCGTTGGCCGGACTCCGGGCATCGATGCTGGATACCGAGTAAAAAAGTGGCTGCTTTGGCGCGTTCGCGTCAACGAACATGTTGTAGGGCAGGTTGATCTC
>JAKLDZ010000880.1 GCA_022703255.1 Myxococcota bacterium
TCCGGCGCCACCAGGTCGATTCCGCGGAACCGCACGGTGGCGGGAGCCTCGAAGCTCGCTTCCTCGAACCGGATGTCCGGCACGATGTAGGTCTCGCCGATGGCGACGAGCGAGCGGATCACCCAGTCGTCCACGCCGGCGATGCGGTTCCACACCAGCAGGCCGAGCGCGAGCGCCGCCACAGCGACCGCGCCGACGAGCATCAGCAGCACGCGCACCGAAGGCGGCATCGCCGGGTACGGCAGGCCGTCGAGCTCGATCAGATCCATCAGCGCCGACAGGTCCTTGCCGCGCACCGTCACGCGGCCGACGCCGCCGGCGCCCGGCGTCATCGCGACGTCGGTGGCGATGCCGTCGATGATCGTCTCGGCGCGCGCGCCCATCGTCACCACCAGCCCGACGCGCATCAGCGGCACGCCGCCGGCGCCGCCGCTGACGAGGAACAGCGTGCGCAGCGGCGATCGCGGCGGCAGCTCGAACACCAGCTCGAAGCCGGAAGGCGCATCGCCCGCGCCCGACTCGACGCG
>JAKLDZ010000881.1 GCA_022703255.1 Myxococcota bacterium
CGATCGACCCCGACGCGGTGGGCCTGGGTGAGCTGGGCAAGAAGGACGACTACATCGGCCGCCAGCTGAAGACCTGGTACCGCTCGTGGACGGCATCCATCGCCGGCGCACAGCTGGACGACCCGCGCGCGCACGCGCTGCAGACCTACTTTCTGGAACACGTGCCCACGCAGGGGCCGGCGCGCATCGTGCACGGCGACTATGGCTTGCACAACACGCTGGTGGGCGCGGATGGGCGCATCGCCGCGGTGGTGGACTGGGAGATTTCCACGTTGGGCGACCCGCTGGCCGACCTGGCCTATGCGCTGAACCAGTGGGCCGAACCGGGCGACCCGCCGTCGGTGCGTGGCACGCCGCCCACCAGCCTGCCCGGCTGGCCGTCGCGCCGCGACCTGGCCGAGCGCTATGCCAAGCGCACCGGCCGCGACCTGGCGCTGATCGAGTACGGGGCGGCGCTGAAGCTGTGGGCGTACGCCGGCCTGGTGGTGGGCGCGCTGGTCCCCCGCACCGGGCGGTGGCTGCCCGAC
>JAKLDZ010000882.1 GCA_022703255.1 Myxococcota bacterium
GACCAGCCCGCGGCCGATCAACGTCGAGGCACTGGCCGCGCTGCAGCCGGCACTGGACGCGCTGGGCGGGCCGATCCATGCGATGTCGCTGAGCGCGTCGCACCATGTCTCCGAACAGATCACCGAGCGCAATGCGGCCGTGCGCCAGCACAACCAGGTGGCGCTGCTGCTGACGGTGTTCCTTTCGCTGCTGGTGCTGACTTTCGTGGTTGGTGCGATCACGCTCGGCTCGGGCCGCACGAACGTGATGCAGGGCGCCGTGCACCTGGTGATCTTCGCGGCCTTCCTGTTCCTCGCGCTGGTGCCCTGACGTTGCTCAGCGCGGTGGCGGCGGCGCCACCTTTGAGTTCGTTGAGGTGCACCACGTCCAGGCGGTTGTCCGCGCGCGGGTCGTCCGTCTGCCGCTCGGCAGCGCCCATCGCCGCGCGCAGCGCAAGGCGGCCGATGCGGCCCATGCCGTTGATGCCCACCTTCATCCTCTACCTCGCGTCTGTCCTCGAAGAGGCCAAGAATACTTCCAGCAGGG
>JAKLDZ010000883.1 GCA_022703255.1 Myxococcota bacterium
TGACGGTCTCAACGACTACCAGGAGGTCGTGACCTATGGCACGGACCCCCTGGACCAGGACACTGACAACGACGGTCTGAACGACCACGAGGAGATCGTCCTTGGCACCGATCCCCTGGACCGCGACAGTGACGACGACGGCGTGCAGGACGGAATGGACATCTGGCCAATGGACCACGACAACGACGGGATCCCTGACGCCACCGACCCGGACGACGACAACGACGGACTTCCCGATACCAGCGATGCCCGCCCGTTGGACCACGACAACGACGGAGTGAACGATCAGTACGATCTCGACGACGACGGGGACGGAATACCTGACCTGGCGGAGCTTCTGCCCAACGACCACGACAACGACGGAATACCGGACGCCACCGACCCGGACGACGACAACGACGGGATCGCCGACATTCTGGAGGATGTCGATCAGGACGGTGTTCTGGACGCTGGCGAGACCGGACGGATCGATCCGGATTCGGACGATGATGGTGTGAACGACGGTGCCGAGGTATCACTGGGCAC
>JAKLDZ010000884.1 GCA_022703255.1 Myxococcota bacterium
GACTGGGTCGATTCCGAGGTGCTCCTGGCAATGGCCTACGACACGCCCGTTCCGGGGTTCCGCAACAACACGGTCAACAACCTGCGCCTGTGGTCGGCGAAGTCCACGCGCGAGTTCGACCTGCGCTATTTCAACGACGGCGACTACGAAATGGCCGTCTCCGAAAAAGCCCAGTCGGAGACCATCTCCAAGGTGCTGTACCCGGAGGACTCCACGCCCCAGGGCAAGGAGCTGCGCCTCCAGCAGCAGTACTTCTTCGTCGCCTGCTCGCTGCGCGACTTCATCGACCACTCGCTGGAGGAAGGCTTCGATCTGCACAACCTGCCGGAGCGGATCACTTTCCAGTTGAACGACACCCACCCGGTGATCGCAGTGCCGGAGCTCATGCGCATCCTGATCGACGAATACGACTTCGAGTGGGACGAGGCCTGGGATGTCACCAGCCGGTGCTTCGCCTACACCTGCCACACGCTGCTGCCGGAGGCCCTCGAGGTGTGGCCGACCGAGCTGCTCGGGCGCCTGCT
>JAKLDZ010000885.1 GCA_022703255.1 Myxococcota bacterium
CATCGACAGCAGCACCGTCTCCGCCTCCGGCTGCCCAGCGGGCGCCGCCCGGCTTCGGCGACGTGCTCCGCACGCATGCGGGCGTCTTTGCGACCCTCGGGATCGCCGTGCTGCTGGTCGGTGCGGTGGTGGTCTTCTATCTGTTGGGTAAGCAGGACCTGTGGCTGCGCGTCGTCGCGCTGATCGTGCTGCTCGCGCCCGCGGAGCGACGCCCGGGACGCAGCGGCCCATGAATTCGGCCGACCTGCTGCAACTGCTCGAGTTCGGTGCGGTGATGGCCTTCGCGGTCTCGGGCCTGATCGAGGCCGAACGCAAGCAGTTCGACCCGGTCGGCGTGTTCGTCGTGGCCTTCATCACCGCCTTCGGGGGCGGCACCCTGCGCGACGTGCTGCTCGATCGCCGCCCCTTCTACTGGGTCGAGCACGAGGGCTACGTGCTGATCGTGTTCGCGCTCACCGCGCTCGCCCCCTACGTGCTGCGCCTGACCCACCGGCACCTGCCGCGCTGGCTGTTCATCCTGGCC
>JAKLDZ010000886.1 GCA_022703255.1 Myxococcota bacterium
CCGCCGGCGAGATCAGCCTCACCGTGGCCGGCGCCGCCGCCCTGGCCAACAATTTCGAGGCGCTGGCCAACCTCCACAGCCTCACCGTCACCGCCAGCGACGGCACCAACACCACCAACGTCGCCGTCACCCTCGCCGAGACCAACGTCAACGACAACGCGCCGGCATTTGGCGCGCCGAGCTACAGCTTCAGCTACCCGGAAAACTCTCTGGAGACGGCGGTACTGGGCACGGTGGCGGCGAGCGACGCTGACGGCGACGCGGTGGTGTACAGCATCACGGGTGGCAACGGCAACGGCTGGTTCGAGATCGACAGCGCGACCGGCGCCATCAGCCTGACGGTGGCCGGTGCGGCGGCGGCGGCCAACGACGCCTGGCTGGCGAGGCATCGCGATACTCGCGGCTCCGGCTGCGTCGAGGCCTTCTGCGCCTACGACACGGGCATGGACCTCTCCCCGCGCTTCTGGCACCTCCCGGACACCTGCCGCCTCGGGGACCCCGCGAGTTTCGATCCCGAATATC
>JAKLDZ010000887.1 GCA_022703255.1 Myxococcota bacterium
GGGCGATGCCAAGCGAGGAGGAGGATGCCTTGAGCGCCGTGAGGTTGTCGTTGAAGGCTTCCGCCGAGCGCGCCGTCTCCGTGGTGAGCTTGAGGCCCAGTCGTTCGGCCTCGGTGGTCAGCTGCGTAATACCTGCCGCGCCTTGGTTCAGGAGCGGGATCATGTCCATGCCGCTCTTGCCGAACAGCTTGACGGCCAGCGCCGTCTTGACTGCCCCGTCCTCCAGGTTGGCGAAGACATCGGCCACCTGCAGCAGCACTGCCTCGGTCGACTTCATACTGCCGTCGGCGTTTTTGACCGAGACGCCGAGTGCCTCGAAGAGGTTCGCCCCGTCGCCGATCCCCGTATTGGCCTCGGTGATGTTTTGCGACAAGCCCTTGATGCCCTTCTGCAAGGTTTCCAGGCTCACGTCCGACAACTGCGCGGCAAAGCGCAAGGTCGACAACGCCTCTACCGAGATGCCGATCTTTTGCGAGAGCTTGTTGAGATGATCGGCCGCGTCGATCGCACCCTTGATCATGG
>JAKLDZ010000888.1 GCA_022703255.1 Myxococcota bacterium
TACTCGCTGCTGTCGATCGCGGGCTTCGTGCTGATCGTGATCGGCTGGGGCGAGGCGCGCACCGCGCCGCAGGTGCTGTGGGTCGCGCCGCTGTGGATGAAGCATGCCTCTTCGCTGTTCACGCTGCTCGCCTTCGTGCTGCTCGCCGCCGCCTACGTGCCGGGCAACGCCATCAAGGCCGCGGTGGGCCACCCCATGGTGGCGGGTGTGAAGCTCTGGGCCTTCGTGCACCTGCTGGTCAACGGGACGGTCGCCGGCGTGCTGCTCTTCGGCAGCTTCCTTGCGTGGGCGGTGCTCGACTACGTGGCCTCGCGCCGCCGCGACCGGCGCGAGGGCGTGGTGCGCGCGCGCGGCGGCGCGAGCCGCACCGTCATCACGGTGGTGATCGGGGTGGCGGCCTGGGCCGCGTTCGCCTTCTGGGCGCACGCGGCGCTGATCGGCGTGGCGCCGCTCGGGCGCTGAACCGCAAGCCGCGTATCGACCAGGCAGCGCGGCCTCAGGCCGCGTGCGCCATCTTCTGGC
>JAKLDZ010000889.1 GCA_022703255.1 Myxococcota bacterium
AGCATCGTTTTCATCCGCTTGAGCAACGCGTGGTCGGGATTGAGTTCCAGCGTGCGGAGCTGTTTTGGAACCTCCTGGTTCATGGCCCGCATGAGCCGCTCCATGCTCGCGCTCATCGCATGCTCGTCGGCCACCAGGCAGGCGGGCGAGTCGGTCAGGCGCAGCGTCACCTTCACGTCCTTCACGCGCTCGCCCAGGCTCGCCTTCATCTTGTCGAGCAGCTCCTTGTACTCGTCGGCGGCCTTCTCGGCTTCCTGCTTCTCCGCCTCGTCCTCGAGCGCGCCGAGGTCCACCACGTCGCCGGCGGCCGCGCCGGCGGCACGCTCGGCCTCGCCCAGTTCGTCGAGCGCGAGCGCGGCCGGCCGGACGCGCTGCTCGTCACCGGCAACACGATGGTGAGCGCCATCATCGCCAACAAGTCGCCGGTGACGCTGCTCGACACCGCCCCGCTCGCCCGCACGATCGGCCGCTTCAACGCACTCGCGGTGCCGGCCGCCTCGCCGCACAAGACGCTGCCCGAGT
>JAKLDZ010000089.1 GCA_022703255.1 Myxococcota bacterium
GGCGTCAACGACCTGTCCCTCCAACGCGCCGATATCACCTACAAGTACATCCCGCAGTGCGATGCGGTGCTGTTCCTGCTCGACGCCGGCCAGATGCTCACCGCCTCCGAGCGCGTCTTCCTGCAGGAGAAGCTCCTCGGCCAATCCCGCGACAAGATCGTCTTCGTCGTCACCAAGAAGGACATCCTCTCCTCCTCCGAGCTCGACGACGTCATGACCTACGCGCGGGACAACCTCGCCAGGCTCGTCCCGTCCCCCAGACTCTTCGCCGTCAGCGCCGAGCAAGCCATCGACAACCGCCCCGACTCCGGCATGACGGAGCTCATGGACCACCTCGAGCTGTACCTCTCCGAAGAGCGCGGCCGCATCCTGCTCGACAACGCCCTCGGTGAGGCCGTCGCCGCTTGCCGCATCCTCGACAAGGGGATCGGCGCCCGACGACGCGCACTGCAGATGTCCGTGGAGGAGCTCTCCCGACGCATCGGGAACGTCGAGCGCGAGCTCGCCGGCCAGCAGAAGACCATCGAGCAGCGTCGCTCCACCATCCGCGAAGAGGTCGCCGCCATCAAGGCCTGGTCCCGTCGCGACCTCGAACACCTCGTCACCGACGTCGCCGAGCAAATCCCAGGAATCGTCGAACGCTCCAGCGTCGATGAGCTCAAGTCCCACCTCGGCCCGTTCCTCGAGCGCTCGTTCCGGGACTGGGCCCAGGCCGAAACGCGCGAGATCGCCGATGCCCTCGAGAGTCTCGCGGAGAAGACGATCGCGCTCGTGCGCGATGACGCTCGCGACTCGGGACGCAAGCTCGCCGATGCCCTCGGCGCGGATCTCAAGGCGCCCCCGATCGCCGTGGACAGCTTCGCCTACGACATCGGCGTCGCCGCCCCCGCGATCATCGGGATCGGCGTGCTGTTCAGCAACGTCCTGCTCGGCGCCGCACTCATCGCGGCCAGCCCCCTGCTCGCCTGGTTCGTCCGCGGTCGCATCGACGCCGAAACCCGCGCGCGGGCACGCGATCTCGCCCCCGCCGCCATCCGTCAGGCTGCCGATACCGTCGCACCGAAGCTCGACGAGATGATCGACCAGTTCGCGCAGAAGCTCGACGCTTGGGTCGTCGCTGCCGGCCAGGAGGTCTTCCGCGAGATCCTCGAGGTCCTCGAAGCCACGCGCGAGGAGCGCGAGAAGGGACAGCATGCCCTCGACGAGGCGTCGGTCGCGTGCGACCGCCAGGCCGATGCGCTCGCCGCCCTGCTGCAACGCTACGAGCGAATGCGCTCCGACCTCTGGACGCCGTCCTCTGAAAACCCCTCCGCCTGATCGGGTTGGAGGGAACCGAGGCTCGATCGCCGCGGGGGAGATGTCCCGTCGATTGCAGTGCTGCTCATCCGTGCCCTCTCCCGGCACGCTTTTTCCGCCCCCCGGTGCTTGACCTTGAGATCCGAGGAAAGCTAACTTGGCTCCGCTCGTCGGGCGCTTTCGCTGAATTGTCGGCAGGCCCGGTGCGAGCAGAAGCACGTTCGCGCGACAAGCGCGAGCTCTGCAGTGGAGGTAGCACAATGCCAGTCGGTAAGGTGAAGTGGTTCAATGATGAAAAGGGTTGGGGGTTCATCAAGCAGGACAATGGCCCCGACGTGTTCGTCCACTACTCGCAGATCGCAGGCGAAGGGCGCCGCCGCCTCTTCGAGAACGAGACGGTCGAGTTCGAGGTGAAGGAGGGCCCCAAGGGCCTGCAGGCGGTCAACGTGACCCGCCTCGCCGACGAAGCGCCTGCACCCCAGGCCTGATTCCGCACACGCTCCGTTCGCGGAGCACCACACGAGGGGAGATCGTTCCGAAGCGGCGCTTCAGCCGATCACCCCCCGTCCATCCTCGCTCACCTCAACACCGGTACCGGCGCCTCGCTGAACGTCCTGCTCCGCGTGTCCAGCACCCGCGAGGTCACGCGCCCGATCTCTCCCGCGTCGTTGATCTCGTAGACGTTGTAGGCGGCCATCCTCGTCCCGGCGCTGTGCACGAGCGACGCGCTCGTGGCTCCGATCGACCAGATCTCGCCCGCTCCCGTTCGCACGATGCGCAGCATTCGTCGGTGCAGGTGTCCGTGCAGCGCCAGCCCGCGCGGACAACGATCGATCACCCGACGCAGGTCGTCCGCATCCCGCAGCCCCTCGAGCCACGCGTGCAACGCCCCCGCGGGCTCCGCGATCGGGTGGTGCGTGAGCAGCACCAGCGTGCGCGATGCGACCTCCGGCTGCCGAAGCACCCACTCGAGGGCGCGCAGCTGCACGGTCCCCACCTCGCCTGCCGCCACGAACGGCAACCGCGGCACTCCTGTTGCCAGCCCGACGATCGCCACCGGTCCTCGCAGCTTCACCACCGGGTAGTGATCCCGCGCAACCCCCTGCGGCATCGCGATGTCGCTGCGCATGTAGGGCAGGAATGCCCCCTCGAATCGCCGCGCCTTGTGGGAGCCCCGCGTGTAGCGATCATGATTGCCCGGCACGATCGACACGTCCTCGGGCGGAAGACGCAGATCGTCTTCGAGCAGCTCCCGCACGGCCTCGAACTCCGTCTCGAGGGCGAGATTCGAGACGTCTCCCGTCACCGCCACGTGATCGACCTTCTGATCCGACAGATCACGCGCGAGCGCTCGTACCACCTCGAGCCGGTGCTGGTGCGCACGCCGCAGCAGGATGTTGGCGTAGCCCGTGACGCGCTTGTTCGTCACCAGTCGCCAGATCGGTACCCCCTCGAGGGCCAGCACGTGCGGATCGGAGAAGTGCGCAATTCTCATGATGCTTGGCGGACGCGTTAGCGGAAGCACGGCCGCCTGTCCACTTCGCAACGCCTCCTGCCCCGACGTTTACCTCGCGTCGCGAGCACACCGAAACCCGATCGTGGTCTCCCGTGCCCCCGTTCCCCGATACCCCCGCGACGCCCCGCGCAGCCACGGCATCGCGTCGAGATACGACCCCCCGCGGATCACCCGGAAGCCCCCCGACGAAGGCCCCCTCGGGTTCGTCACGGGCATCGCCTCGTACGCGTCCTCGTACACATCCTCCACCCACTCCGACACGTTCCCCGCCAGATCCTCGAATCCATCGGGCGTCCGGCCATCCGGATACGAGCCCACCGCCGCCAGCTCCAGATGCCCGTCCGCCCCATCGTGCGCGTCGATCGCCAGCTTGCCGTGATTCGCTCGGCGCGTCGCCCAGTGATGCCCCCACGGAAACCGTCGCGCCGTCACACCGCGCGCCGCTCGCTCCCACTCCGCTTCGGTCGGCAATCGCTTGCCCACGAAGCTGCAGTACGTCCGCGCGTCGTTCCACGACACCAGCACCACGGGGAGCTCGGCACGATCGAACCTCGACGCTCCTTGCTCATAGGGCGGAGGATCGCACGGGCCCGCGGCCACGCAGCGCGTGTACTGCCCGACGGTGACCTCCGTGCGGTCGAGCCAGAACGACGAGAGCGTGACCCGATGGGTCGCGAGCTCGTTCGCGAAGAACCGCGCGTCGCACTGGATTCCACGCGGCTCGCGTTTGCACGCGTCCATCACGAGCTGCAGCTCCATCGGCTGCGAGCCCATCTCGAAGGTCCCCGCAGCCACCAGGACCATCTCGCTCCCCGGTGTGCGCAGCACGGCCACCGAGCCGGTTCGCGCGGTCGGTGTCGCCGCGGGGAGCAGCGGCTCGCGCGACGGGCCGCCGGCATTCGACGAGCACACGCTGGCCGACGCAACGATGAATGCGGCTAGGGAGGCCCGGCCCCGCAGCGCAGCGGCCATGGGGCATCGGTAGCATGGATAGGGGGAGGCGTCCGATGCGGATCGGAGGCACTGCTTGCTAGCTGGGATGGGGAAGGGAAGGGGACGGGAGGATCAGGTGCCGGAGCCGCACTCGTTCGCGCAGTTGGTCTTCATGCAGGTGCCGACCGCGTTGTACGGGGCTACGCCGTCCTGGAACAGCGTCGCGCAGTTCTGCATGCAGGCGTCGTCTTGGCAGTCGAGGTAGCTGAAGCACATCATCAGCGACATGCAGGCGTTGTTCATGTCGCAGCCGGCGCAGTCGGTGCCGCACGCGCCATGGAAGCACGTGTTGCAGGTGGCGTTGGTCGTCGCGAGCGTGCAGGTGCCGGCGCAGTAGCAGTCGTCGTGGCAGGTCGCCTCGGAGCAGCCGAGGTACCCGATCGCGTCCTTCTGGCCGTTCGGGTGATCCGCGAACGCCTTGATGATGCACGCGTCGTCCTGGCAGCTCTGCGCCGCCGTGAAGATCGCGAGGCACTCTTCGTTGCCCTGGCAAGCCGAGCCTTCGGCCGCGCAGGCGCTCTTCTGGCAGTTCTGGCAGGTCGTCGACTTGGACTGCGTCTCGGGATCGCACGCCCCGCCGCCTGCCGCACCGGCCGAGCCGGCTGCCGAGCCAGCAGCGCCGCCTTCATTCGAAGAGCCACCCTCGTTCGAAGAGCCGCCCTCGTTCGTCGAGCCAGCCGCACCAGCCTTGCCAGCCGCTCCGCCCTTGCCCACGACTCCGCCGCCCGATCCACCCTTGCCCGGGGTGATCTGCTGTGTGTCATCTTCCGAAGAGCAAGCAATCGCCAGCGCAGCAATCGATCCAATCAGAGCAATCCAATGTACCGTTCTCATCTGAAGCCTCCAGCCCACGTCCAGGGTTCCCGGTCACCGGGATACCCGTGGGGTATCCCGCTCCGTTCGCCGCGTCAAGGCGAACATCCACCTTTCGCGTTCGTGCAGCGATCATTTCTGCCGCACGGTCCAGGGCGTTTCCGCTCCGCTGGACGGCTTCACTCACGCCACAAGGCACGCTCCGCGCACCCGCTGTGTCGTGCAAGCCAAGTCCCACGCCCTGTACTCCCAATCAGAAAGTGCGGCCCGAAAGCCGCCAAGATTCTCAACTATGGATCAACGACGAACCGGGTCAAGCAACCCGCCCGAGCCGCGGCTCGCCCGTTCGACGTTCCTTCCCTCGCCTCGATGCAATCCGTCTGCGCCCCGCAAGGAGCCCCACCACCATCGCCGTGAGCCACCCCCCTCCGGCATGGCCCGATGAGCTCGAGCACCCACCCCGAAACTCGTATTGCCCGGTCTTCGGTCGGGTCCCCCCTTCGGCTCCCGCCTCGCTGCCCGACGGTCCACTCTCCGACGAGGTCGCCGCGTCGCCCGAATCCTCACCCGCGTCCTCTGCTCCGGCATCCGGCTCCACGCATGTCCCCCCCACACACGCGCCGCTCACGCACGCCGCGCTCGCCCCCTCATCCACCTCCCCGTCGCAGTCGTCGTCTTCCCCGTTGCATCGCTCCACTCCCCCAGGACGCACCGCCGCATCCGAGTCGTCGCAGTCCTCCCCTCCACACGCCTCCGACACCACGCCGTCCTCGTCGAGATCCATGCACGCGGACCCCGTCTGCACGTCGACGACCCCGTCGCCTCCGCGCGCCGACGCACACTCCGACACTCCCCCGGCAGCGCTCGTGACCAGCCCCGCAGGAAGCGCGTCCACGCGCAAGTAGATCCTGCCTCCACTGCCCGAGCCGCCTTCGTCCTTCGATGACCTGCCGCCGACTCCCCCCGCCGCACGCAGCAATCCCCCCGAAGCCTCGAACAGCGAGCTCTCCAACCAGATGCCTCCCCCCGATCCGCCTCCCGACGCGTCGTCGCCCGCGTACACCTGCCCCGCCTCTCCATCCACCAGCACCCGCCCCCACAAGCGAATCCGCGATGCCCGCAGATCCACCATTCCCCCACCGGCCCCTCCGCGTCCCCCCTCGTCTCCGTCCTTCGACCCCGCCGCGGCTCCCGAGCTGCCGAGCGCCGCGCCGCCGAAGTCCGTGAACAGCTTGCCTCCCTCCGCGAACGGCGCTGCCACGCACCCACTCACGAACACCCCCGCTCCGCCCTTCGCACCGTACGCTCCTCCCCCACCAGGATCGGAGCCCTCGATCGCACCCTTTCCGCCGCTCGACTCGGGTAGCCCATTGCCGTTCGGCCGCCCAGGCCATCCCGCCGCGATCCCGTCAATCGTGCTCGTCTCGTCGATCACGATCTCGTGCGCGATCACGTACAGCTTCCCTGCATCCGGGTTCGCGTCGGTCCCTCGCGGCACCTTCAACGTTGCTCCGTTGATCAGATGGAACTTGCGGAACACCTGCTTCCCGGACAGCTCCGCACTCGCACCGTCGAGCACATAGTCCGGCGATGCCGCGGCTTGCGCCGCCGCGAGGAACACACACGCCGACGACATCGCGCATACCAGGCTCCGCATGGGCGCGAATGCTATACGTCGCCCGGGCCGCAATGCCAGTTTCCGACCCACTGCGCTCCTACGGGGCCACCGCGGGCCATGCGTGCGCGTCGGACGCCGAAGCGTCCCGCACTCCCACTCCCGCTTCCGTCGCGGACCCCGCATCGGCCTCCACCGCAGCGCTCGCTTCCGCTGCCGCGTCGATCGCGACGCCGGCATCGGGTTTCGCGGTGGCCCTCGGGGCTGCGGTGCGCACGGGCGCCGTGGGCGCGGAGGGCGCGAGCTGTCGTGCGGAGAGGATTTCGAGCGCCGACGGAGCCGACGGTCGCATCAAGGACACGACGACCATGGAGGCGATCGCACCGAGCGCGACGCCGCCGAGGCCGACGCTGGACCAGTGCGGTTTGGGGCGAGGCGGTTTCGCCAGCTCCGCTGCGTCCACCAACGTGCGCGTCGCATCCTGCAGCGTGCCGATCTCGAGCGCCGCCGCCAGCGCCTCTCCGAACGCCTCGCACGCGGCGAATCTTCGCGCTGGGTTCTTGCTCAGCCCGCGCCCGAGCACCTGATCCACCTTGGCGTCGAGCCCCACCGTCGATGCGATCGGCTGAGGCTCCTGCGTGCCGATGCGCGCCGCCACCTCGATCGCGTCGTCGCCCGGAAATGCCCGCATCCCCGCCACCGCTTCGTACAGCGTCGCTGCCAGCGAGAACTGATCCGTCGCGGCGTTGAACGTCCCCCCGCTGATGCTCTCCGGCGCGCTGTACGCCGGGGTGCCGAGCAACCCCCCCGCGCGCGTGAGCGTGGAGTCCGGCACCCGCGCGATCCCGAAGTCGGCGATCTTCGCGCCGAACTCCGCGAGCATGATGTTCTCCGGCTTCACGTCCCTGTGCAGCACTCCCGCGCGGTGCGCCACCGACAACGCGTTGCCGATCTCCCTCGCGATCCTCGCCACTTCGATCGGCGGCACCGGCCCCGACGCGATCCGATCCTTGAGCGTGCGCCCGGGCACGTACTCGAACACCAGGCACACCCCCGCCTCGGTGTCGTCGATCATGTCGTGCAGCTCGACGATGTTCGGGTGCGACACGCGCGCGACGGCACGCGCCTCGTGCCGCATCCGGGTCAGCAGCGCATCGCGCACCTCGGGACCGATGTCGAGGTCGGCGCGCAGCATCTTGATCGCGACCTCGCGATCGAGCAGCGGATCATGGGCGAGCAACACCCGGCCCATGGCGCCTTGCCCGAGAAGGCGCTTGACCTCGTATCGGCCGACGCGTTCGGGAAGACTCGCCGGAGGCATGGAAGACCCTTTCGTGTCTAGCGCCCCCGCCCCTGACGCTCAAGCACTTCCTCCCATTCCCGCCGACTATCGTTCCCCGTCGTCCGCTCCGCCTTCCGCCGCGTCCGCGCCGGCGTCCTTCTTCTTCTTGTCCTTCTCGCGCCCCTCCCCCCGCTTCGGGGGATCGCCGTAGTCCTGCTGCAGCTTGCGTCGCAGCGAGGTCGCCATCACTTCCTCGTGATACTGCGGCATCTGCGGCAGCTGCACCACCACCTGCACCGCGCTCTCCTGCGGCACCAGCTCGATCGCCCCCGAGGACACCTTCTGCCCGCTCTCGTTGCTCTTGTACTCGAACATGATGTACGCGGAGTCGGGGTCCTTCTCCGTGATCTTCAGCCCCATGTCCACCCGCACCATGCGCAGCGCAGCGCTGTAGTTCTGCTCGAGCGTGTACGACGACTGGAACGCCGTGCGCGCGCTGGCGTCGCCCGCCACCAGCACGCCCAACGCGCTGGCCACCACCACCGCTCCCACGAGCGCCGATGCAAGGATTCCTCGAAGACGGATCATGGCTGCGCCACCCTGGTGCCGCCCTCCCCGATGGGCCAACTTCCCCGCATTCCCCGCCCGCCAACAGCACCCTTGACGAACCCGCCCGCCGCGGCTCAACTGCCCCGCCCACGCGATGACCACGGAGAATCGATCCAGCTTCCTGCGACGACACGGTACCCGCCTCGCGCTGTCCGTCCTCGTCGCCGTCCTGTTCTGGATCATCCTGCGCGGCGGCGGCCTCCCCGTCATCCCCGACACCGACGCCTTCCGCTCCGTCCGCTGGTGGACTGTCCCCGGCTATGCCGCCATCCTCGCTGCCCTCACCTTCGTCCGCGCACTGCGAACCCGCCACCTGCTGCGCCCCGTCGCTCGCGTCCGCCTCCGCGAGATCCTCGCCGTCTCCTTCATCGGCTTCCTCGCCATCTTCGTGCTCCCCTTCCGCCTCGGCGAGGTCGTGCGCCCCGCCCTCTATCACAGCAAGGGCCATGTCCCCTTTGCCACCGCCACCGGCACCATCGGCGCCGAGAGGATCATCGACGGCCTCGTCCTCATGATCATCCTCGCCGTCGCCTTGCCCCTCGGCATCCCCCTGTCCCCCTTGCCCGATCACATCGGCAAACTCCCCATTCCCGTCGTCGCCGTCCCCGCCGCCGCCTATACCTCCCTGTTCGTCTTCGTCGGAGCCTTCCTCGCCATGGCGCTCTTCTACTGGCGTCGCGAGCTCGCCTGGCGCCTCACCGGTCGCGTCTTCGGCTTCGTCTCCCCGCGCCTCGGCCAGTTCCTCGCCTCGCAGGTCGAGAAAATGTCCCAGGGCTTCCGCTTCCTCCCCTCGCCACGCTTGTTCCTGCCCTACCTCGCCGAGACCCTCGTCTACTGGGCCCTTGCAGCGCTCGGCATGTGGCTCCTCGCCTGGGGCTGCGGCCTCCACACCGTCTCCTTCGCCCAGGCCTGTACCTTCATGGGCGTCCTCGGCGTCGGCATCATCGCCCCCGGCGCCCCAGGCTACTTCGGCGCTTTCCAGGGCTCCCTCTACGCCGGCCTCGCCCTGTACCTCGCCGAGCCCACCGTCCTCGGCCCCGGCGCCGTCTTCGTCTTCCTGCTCTACGTCTGCCAGCTCTCCATGATGGCCGTGCACGCCGCCCTGGGCGCCCTCATCGACCGCGACCTCGTCTCCTCCGCTGCCCTCGAAGCCCCCGCAAGCGACCACGCGTGAGCTACAGGTCCACCTTCCCCTCGAGCACGGCGCGCGGCCCCTCCTCCAGCAAAAATCGCGCTTCCTCTTCGCCCTCCAGCGCCTTCAGCCGCGCGATCCCCTCCGCGATCTCGTCCACATCCTCCGGACGATGCGCGTCGCTGCACACCGCATAGTACAGCCCGGCCTCGAGCAGCTGCTCCGCGCACTTGCGGCTCGCTCGCCCGTACTTGCCGGCCAGCGCCCCCACATCCATCAGCAGCACCGTGCCCCGGTCCACCAGGTCCTCCATCAGCTCGGGACGTCGCACCACCGGCGCGTAGCGCTCCGGATGCGCCACCACGGGTCGCAACCCCTTGCGCCGCAGGTCGAAGAGCCTGTCCGGAAGACGCGCGGGGAGCGCCTGCGCGGCGAACTCGATCAGCACCGCCTTCTCGCCGGGGTAGGGGAGCGCCTCGCCGCCCATCAAACGCCCAAACACCAGATCGTCGAAGTAGTGCTCCGACGAGAGCCCCACCTGCGGTACCGCGTCTCCCTGCGAACGAACCAGCGGAAGCATCTGTTCGTAGGACGACACAATGTCCTGCCGGTCATTGTCGAACAGCCCCGGCCTCATGTGCGGGGTCCCGATCACCTGGCCGTAACCCAGCCGCTTCAGCCGCCGGAGCAGCTCCAGCCCCTCTTCCGCCGTCCGCGCCCCATCGTCGATTCCAGCCACCCAGTGACAGTGCAGATCGATGTAGCCGGGCATGGACTCCTCGCGACACGCGGTTCGGTCCCTCTCCCGTAGGGCACGCCGGTCCCCGGCGCAACCGGCTTCGGGCCTCCCCCCCCGTTGCTAGCTGTCTCCGCTGACCCGCAAGAACGCGCTGCCCCCAGGAGCGCTCAGCACTCGGCACGCAGAATGCGACGACAACCCGCGGCCGCGCGCACGATCCACGACGTCGCCTCCGCAGAGCCTCCCCCGAGCGCGCACAACAACACCTCCGTGCCGTCGATCTCCATCGACCGCACGTGCGCGTCCCGCGCAATCTCCGTCGCTCGCGTCGCCACCGCCCCCGACCGCGTCTCCTGCCGGTGCGCAAGGAAAGGTGCGTAGGCCGCAAGCTCCTGGCACACCGGCCATGCTCCCGCTCCGGCTACCAGACAACCCGCGTCGTCCACCAGCACCACCGCCTCGAACTCCGCCCCGCGGCGAACCGTCGACAGCTGGTAGTGAAGCGCCACGATCGGATCCTCGCTCCGACGCTTGCGTCGCTCGATGTGTTCCGGCATCGATTTCCTCCGATTAGCACCGAAATGATCGCCTGCCGCCTCCACCCAGGCCAAGTTCGTGGTACGAGCCTTCCGCCCCAGGATTCGACGTGCCCCTCTCCTCCTTGATCCAGTCCCGGCGTGTCATCCTCTGCGCCGGCTCCGGCGGCGTCGGCAAGACCACGACCGCCGCCGCCATCGGCCTCGCCGCCGCCCGCCTCGGACGCCGCACCCTCTGCCTCACCATCGACCCCGCGAAACGCCTCGCGCAGAGCCTCGGTCTCGATCGGTTCGACACCGATGCCCGGCTCGTCGAGCCCTCGCTCTTCCGCGATGCCGACCTCGTCGTCCCGGGCTCTCTCACCGTCATGATGCTCGACACCAAGCGCACCTTCGACCAGATCGTCGAGCGCCACGCCTCGAGCCCCGAAGCCCGCGACCGCATCCTGCACAACAAGCTCTACCACTACGTCTCCACCGCCCTGGCCGGTACCCAGGAGTACATGGCCATGGAGAAGCTCCACGAGGTCAAGCAAAGCCCCGACTTCGACCTCATCGTCCTCGATACCCCTCCCACCGCCAACGCGCTCGACTTCCTCGACGCGCCCGAGCGCATGATCGACGCCCTCGACTCCGCGGCCATGCGCTGGTTCCTGCAGGCGTTCCAGTCCACCGGAAGGCTGTCGTTCAACCTCCTCGCGCGCTCCGCGGCTCTCGCCATCCGCGGCATCGGCCGCTTCACCGGAGGCGGCTTCCTCGAGGATCTCGCTGCGTTCCTGGCCGAGCTCAACGACCTCTTCGGCGGCTTTCGCCAGCGCGCCCGCGAGGTCGAGCTCTCCCTGCGTGCCCCGGATGTCGCCTTCGTCCTCGTCAGCTCGACCTCCCCACTCGCCACCGCAGAGGCTCTCTTTTTCGCCGACCGCCTCGCTTCCATGCGCATGTCCTGCGACGCCCTCGTCGTCAATCGTGTCCACCTCCCCCCTCGCTTCACCCCCTCCGAGTCCGACATCTCCGCGGCCATCTCCCGCTCCCGCCTCCCCCTCGGACCCGCCGCGTCGATGCGCCTCCTGTCTGCCCTGCGCGACGAGCTGCGTGAGGCCGAGCTCGACGAACGTCGGCTTCGTTCTCTCGACGAGTCGCTTCGCCGTTTCGCCAATCCTCCCCTGCGCGTCGACGTCCCCGCCTTCCCCCGCGACGTTCACGATCTGTCGGCCCTCGACCAAATCGCTCGCGTCCTCGTCCGGCAGCTCCAGACAACGTCGCCCGATGCGTGTCATCATGTATGATCACCGCCTCCCCCTTTCCATCGGAGGTCGTCGCGTGCTCTCCCGTCTCGTACGCTGGGTGTCGGCTTGCTCCCCGTTGCTCGCCTGCGCGGCGCTCATCGGCTGCACCCTCGACACGCAGGGCGCGGGAACCGACAACGATGCCGGGTTCGCCGACGCGCGCCCCGATCAAGCGGCCTGCGACGCATCCTCCAAGTCCTGCAACTCCGCGTGCGTCTCCCGCTCCGATCCCGCATTCGGCTGCGCCGACGACACCTGCGCGCCCTGCTCTCTCCCCAACGCCGTCCCCGTGTGCTCCCACGGCGCTTGCTCCGTCGGCTCCTGCAAGACCGGCTGGGGCGACTGCAATGGCTCGCCCTCCGACGGCTGCGAAACCGATCTGCGGACTCTCTCCCACTGCGGCGCGTGCGGCCTCGAATGCTCCGTCGCACACGGCTCCGCTTCGTGCGCATCCGGCGCCTGCCAGAAGGTCTCCTGCGACGACGGCTTCGCGGACTGCAACGACGAGCTGGCCGACGGCTGCGAGGCAAACCTGTCTTCCGTTGCGCACTGCGGTCAGTGCGGCAACTCATGCTCGACCGACGGAGGCGCGCAGCCTTCGTGCAAAGACGGCGTGTGCGGGATGTCCAGTTGCCCCTTGGGATTCGAGGACTGCAACGGTTCGCCTTCCGACGGCTGCGAAACACCCATCGACACCCCGACCGACTGCGGCGGCTGCGCCATCGCCTGCGCGCTCCCGCACGCCTCCGCGGCCTGCGTCCAGGGGAGCTGCGTCGTGGCACAGTGCCAGCCTCCCTTCGGCAACTGCGACGGCATCGACGGCAACGGCTGCGAGCTCGACGTCTCGATGAGCGTGTCCCACTGCGGAAGCTGCGCGTCGCCGTGCAGCTCCGACCACGGCACGAGCCCGGCGTGCGTGGACGGCAAGTGCTCGCTCACGTGCGACGACGGCTACACGGACTGCGACGGCCCTGCTCCGGGCGCCTCCGACAACGGCTGCGAGGCCGACTTCGACACGAGCGTCGATGCGTGCGGCGCCTGCGGCAGGGCCTGCTCCTCCGAGGGGGTCGAGGAGAAGCTCTGCGTGGGCGGCGTGTGCACCTCGACGTGTGCGACGGGACGCGGCAACTGCATCCGTCCGGGCGCACCGGATCCCGACGACGGATGCGAGACCGACGTGTCGTCCGACGAAGCGAACTGCGGTGCCTGCGCCGCCACGTGTGAGACGACCCACGCCGTCAGCTCGACGTGCGATGGGGGCGCGTGCGTGTTCGCGTGCGACACGGGTTTTGCCGACTGCAACGGGCCGCAGCCCGCGGTGCTCGACGACGGGTGCGAGGTCGAGCTGGCGAAGGATCCTGCGAACTGCGGCGCGTGCGGCAGTGCGTGCCCGCTCCCCTTCGCCGTGTCTGCCGGGTGCTCCGAAGGGAAGTGCTCCTACCTGTGCCTCGACGGCTTCGCCGACTGCAACGGTCCGCAGCCCCCGTCGCAGTCCGACGGCTGCGAGCTCCCGGTCAGCTCCGACCCCTCCAACTGCGGCGCCTGCGGTCACGTCTGCTCCAAGAACCACGCCAGCAGCGCCGGCTGCGTCGCCGGAGCGTGCCTGCCTACCTGCGTGAGCGGGTGGCACGACTGCGGCGCGCCCGCGCCGCCCCTTGCCGACGACGGCTGCGAGGCGGACTTCGCGAGCGATCCGACGCACTGCGGCGGCTGCAACCTCGCGTGCGGAACCAACCACGTCGCCCAGAACCTCTGCTCCGCAGGCGTCTGCGCGCCGGTCTGCGCCTCCGGCTGGGGGGACTGCGATCAGTCCCCCGCAAAGCCCGGTGGCAACAACGGCTGCGAGGCCGACCTCAACACCTCCGTGGACCACTGCGGAAGGTGCGGGCGGGGATGCTCCGGCGACCACGTCGACGACAAGTCGTGCTCCGGCGGCGTGTGCAACTCGAGCTGCGACTTCTCCTGGAAGAACTGCGTCAAGCCCGGCCCCGACAAGGCCGACGACGGCTGCGAGACCTTCGGTCAGATCTGCTGGTAGGAGGGGGGCGCTAACCGCGCTTCTTCGGAGCGAGCTTGATCTTGCGACGCTCGCGGTACGCGATCTTGACGGGCACTCCCTCGAATCCGAAGCGCTTGCGGATCTGGTTGGCCACGTAGCGTTGGTAGCTGAAGTGGATCGCCTCGGGCATGTTGCTCATCACCACGAACAGGGGAGGGGAGGACTCCGCCTGGGTGACGAAGTAGATGCGCGGCGCCTTCGCCCCCTGCGTCGGTGGCGGGTGCGTGTCGAGAACCTCCTCGAAGAACCGGTTCAGCGCCCCCGTCGGCACACGCTTGCGGAACGATTCGTACACCTCTCCGATCTTCCGCACCACGTTGTTCACCCCGCGCCCCGTCTTCGCACTGCATCGCACGATCGGCGTCCACGGCGCAAACGACAGCTTCTCGCGCGCGTCCTCTTCCAGCTTCTTGTGCGTGGACGCATCCACCGCGTCCATCTTGTTCAACACCACCACCACCGCGCGACCGCGATCCACCGCCATCCCCAGGATCTTCGCGTCCTGCTCCGTCATCCCCACCGTCGCGTCCGACATCAACACGACCACGTCCGCCCCCTCCATCGACTTCATCGCGCGCAGCACGCTCACGACCTCCACCGCGGAGTGCTCCTTGACCACCTTCGAGCGACGACGGATGCCCGCCGTGTCGACCAGGCGCATGCGAACACCGTCGCGCTCCGCGATCGTGTCCACCGGATCCCGCGTCGTGCCCGGACGATCGTCCACCAGCACCCGGTCCTCGCCGCACAGACGGTTCACCAGGGAGCTCTTGCCGGCGTTGGGACGCCCGACGATCGCCACCCGCACAAGATCCTCGGGAGCCTGCTCGGCCGCGGAAGGCTCCTCCGGCGGCAGCTTCGAAACGATCGCGTCCTCGAGCTCACTGAAACCGCGTCCGTGCAGCGCGCTCACCGCCACCAGGCTCTCGAGCCCCAGCCGGTACAGCTCCGTCGACTCGAGCTCCGTGCGCGCCGAATCCGCCTTGTTTGCCACGAAGATCACCGGACGACCGCTCTTGCGCAGCAGCTTCACCGCCTGCCGATCCGCGTCGAGCGGTCCCTGGATCGCATCGAGCACGCACACCACGACGTCCGCTTCCGCCACCGCCACCTGCACCTGGCGGGCAATCCCCTGACGCATCGGATCGTCGCTCTCGGGATCGAACCCGCCCGTGTCCACGATCGTGTAGTCCCGCCCCAGCGAATGTACCGCCGCGTAGTGCCGATCCCGCGTGACCCCGGGCTCGTCGTGTACGATCGCTTCCCGCCGCCCGACCAGACGGTTGAAGATCGTGCTCTTGCCCACGTTGGGACGTCCCACGATCGCCACCAGCGCCTTGGGGCGCGCGGCGACCCGCCGATCCACCAGAACCTGCTCCTCGCGCTCCTCCGTCGTCATGGCTGCGCCTCTCCTCCATCGGGATCGTAGCCAAGCTCGGCCATCAGCTGCTGCGACTCGAGCCAGTCCTCCGACACCTTCACCCAGAGCTTCAGGTTCACCTTCCGCTCCACCATCGCCTCGATCTGCGCCCTCGCCGCGATGCCGATCTGCTTCATCTTCTCGCCGCGATGTCCGATCAGGATGCTCTTCTGCCCCGCCCGCGTGCAGTGCACCGTCGCGTCCACGTGCACGATCTCCGGCGTCTCCTCGAACCGATCGATGCTCACCGCCACCGAGTGGGGGACCTCCTGCTCGGTCTGAAGGAACACCTGCTCCCGGATGAACTCCGACGCGAAGAACCGCGTCGGACGATCCGTCAGGAAGTCCTCGTCGTACACCGGTCCGCGCTCCGGCAGCAGCTTCGCCACCTCGTCGAGCACCAGGTCCACTCCGTCACTCTTCAACGCGCTGATCGGTACCACCGCGTCGAATGGACGAATCTGCGACAGGGCTCCGATCAGAGGCAGCAACGGCGCCTTGTCCTTCCACAGATCCACCTTGTTGATCACCAGCACCGCCGGCAGATCCTTGCCGAGATCCTGCAACAAAGACACGTCTCCCGGGTGCGCGGAGGGCTCCTCCGGTACACGCGGCGGTACCGACGTCATGAACACCATCACGTCTGCTCCCTCGAGCGCCGTCCTGGCCGCAGCGTTCATCCGGCGACCCAGACGCGACTTCGGTCGGTGCATCCCCGGCGTGTCCAGCAGCGCGATCTGCGCGGACCCGTGCCGGACCACCCCCAGGATCCGGTCGCGCGTCGTCTGCGGTGTCGGCGTGACAATGGCAAGCCGCTGCTCGAGCGCGGCGTTGAGCAGCGTGCTCTTGCCCACGTTCGAGCGGCCGATGATGGCGGCCGTCCCGGAACGGTGGACCTTGGTCGTGTTTCGATGTCCGGTCATGCGGCGGTCGCTATATCAGCGACACCTGCCCCGCGCATCCCCCGCGTTCTCCCTTCACGTCGTTCCTCCCTCCCGCCCCGCTGCCACACG
>JAKLDZ010000890.1 GCA_022703255.1 Myxococcota bacterium
GGTCAAGCGTTCCCCACGGGCGTGGGGATGGACCGATCATGAGTCTCCCAGTTCTCACACTGGCAGAGCGTTCCCCACGGGCGTGGGGATGGACCGCACACACATGGCACGGTTGGCAGGGTTGGCACGCGTTCCCCACGGGCGTGGGGATGGACCGATGCCGGAGGAGTGCGCCTGGTTCGTGATGTAGCGTTCCCCACGGGCGTGGGGATGGACCGTTCGTGGGTGCGTCGGAGGTTCCGGCCATCCTGCGTTCCCCACGGGCGTGGGGATGGACCGGCGTCACCCGCCTGTCGAGGTCGTGCCCGAGGGCGTTCCCCACGGGCGTGGGGATGGACCGCTGCACCAGGAGGTGGACGACAAGCTCCTCCCGCGTTCCCCACGGGCGTGGGGATGGACCGAGGGTAGGGCTCGCCGCCCACCTCGGCCTGGTGCGTTCCCCACGGGCGTGGGGATGGACCGGTAATTCGCGCCTACCACCTCGACCGCTCGGGGCGTTCCCCACGGGCGTGGGGATGGAC
>JAKLDZ010000891.1 GCA_022703255.1 Myxococcota bacterium
CGAGGTGGTCAAGGCACTAGCCTATGCCCACGGAGAACGGACGGGCCTGCCGCCCATCACCCACAGGGACATCAGCCCAGCCAATATCCTCGTGTCCCGTGCCGGCGAGGTGAAACTCTCTGACTTCGGAATCGCCAAGGTCTACGGGGTCGACACGACCCAGAACGTCATCAAGGGGAAGCTCAGTTACATGTCCCCGGAACAGGTCCGGGGAGAGTTGGTCGATGGCCGCTCGGACCTCTACTCGCTAGGCGTCGTGCTCTGGGAAGCCCTCACCCTTAGGCACCTCTGGAAGGTTCCCAACGAGATGGCGCTCATCGAGCGCCGCAAGGATCCCAACCCGCCCGACCCGCCTTCGAAACACAACCCGGAGGTTCCGCCAGCCCTCGACAAAGTCGTTCTTCGATGCCTGGAGTTCGATCGAGAGAATCGGTTCGACTCCGCCTCCGAGCTTGCCTCCGCCCTTGAAGGGCTCCTGAGCGAGCTTAGTTCGGTCCAGCGCTCCCGGGACGCAGTCCTGG
>JAKLDZ010000892.1 GCA_022703255.1 Myxococcota bacterium
GGCTTCGCCGGCCCGCCGTCGGCGACGCTGCTGGCGCTCGCCGTCTGGCAACTGGCCGGCCGCGCCCCATCGCCGCTGAACGATCGCCCGGCATGGCTGGTGATCGGGTTCGCCGTGGTGTTCTATCCGCTGGCGCTCGGGCTCGGGCCTTTCGACCCTTATGCCATCGGCTACCAGCCGTGGCCGCTGCTGCTGGGCTCCGGCGCGCTGGCGGCGGCGTTGTGGTGGTACCGGCGCAATGACTGGCTGCTTATCCTCGCCCTGGCGCTCGCCGGCTACGCCGGCGGCCTGTTCGCCAACCTGTGGGATGCACTGGTCGACCCGCTGCTGGTGCTGGCAGCCGTGACAGTCGCCATCAGGCAACTGGCTCGGCGGGCGCCAGCCGGCGGCAAGGCCGCCGGCTGAAACTTCCTTAGTTCAGGCGCGTTGCCACCTCGGCGACACGCTGGCCGTAACGCTTCGCGGTATCGAGGTCGCCCTGGGGAATCTCGTCGACCGCAGCGTCGGACGGCGAACGCACG
>JAKLDZ010000893.1 GCA_022703255.1 Myxococcota bacterium
CTCCTGGGCGAGTCTCCGTCGGTGGATCCCCGCCGCATGGCCGAGGAGGTCGCCCTCTTCGCCGATCGGTGCGACGTGAGCGAGGAGCTGGCGCGCCTGGCCAGCCACATCAAGCAGCTCCGCGGCCTCTTCACCGAGCAGAAGGAGCAGGGCCGCGCCATCGAGTTCCTCATCCAGGAGCTCCACCGCGAGCTGAACACCGTCTCCTCCAAGACCCTCTCGGCGGAGGTGTCCCACCTCGTGGTGGAGGCGAAGGCCGCCGTGGAGAAAATGCGCGAGCAGGTGCAGAATGTCGAGTGAACGCCCCCTTGCGAATGAAGCCCTCTATCTAAGGGCTCGTGACAGAAAGGCGGGAGGCCGACCTTGAGCTCCGACCCATCCTCCGGGATCCTCTTCGTGGTCTCGTCCCCCTCGGGCGCGGGCAAGACGACGCTTTGCCACCGGCTGATGGCGGAGTTCGCCCGCCTCCGCTTCTCCGTCTCCTTCACCACGCGCCCCCGCCGGCCCAACGAGCGCGAGG
>JAKLDZ010000894.1 GCA_022703255.1 Myxococcota bacterium
GCGGTGTATTCGGGCAGCGGCAGGCGCGCGGCGAGCCGGTTGGCGAGCGTGCGCCAGTACGCGGGCGAGACGGCGACGGGCGCGATGCCCAGCGCCTCGATGGCGTCGATGCGTTCCAGCACGGCGCGCACCTGGTTCTCGCCTTCGGCGTGCAGCAGCAGGCGCGCGCCCGGCTGCACGCCGGGGATGCGCTGCGCCGCATCGAGCGGCGTGCAAGCCTGCATCACCATGAGCTGCCAGCGAATCGTGCCGTAGTCGTTGGCCTGCCAGCGGATGCGGCAGGTCCAGGCGCAAGCCGCGCGCCGCGACCTGGGGGTCGGCCAGGGCCTCGGCGATCGAGCGGATCGGACCGGCCGGCACGCCAGCCTCCTCGAGCTGCGCCAGCCACCAGGCCGCAGGCCGTGCCGCGATCATGGCCGCGAGCTCGGGCACGAGCTCCTCGCGATGGCGCACCCGTTCGGCATTGGTGGCATAGCGCGCATCGCCGGCGAGCTCGGGCCGGCCGCCGATCTCGCACAG
>JAKLDZ010000895.1 GCA_022703255.1 Myxococcota bacterium
CGAAGAAGTCCTTGTCCGCCCCGACTTCAAGATCCTGCATTATCGCGCCCGAGGTGGCTCCAACCCGCCTTGACCTAATACAACTTCCTCAATTCCGCCCCGCGGAAATAGTGCTTCACAATTGCCTCGGCCTCGAATCCCTTGGCGGCCATGACTGCAGCGCCGATTTGGCAGAAGCCGACGCCATGTCCCCAGCCCGCGCCGTGAAGGGTAAACTTCGCGGGCACACCGCCGGCGGCCTCATCCGTCCGAACGACAAAGGCGCTGCTATATAGATGCGAGGAACTGAGCCAGCGGCGTATCTCCAATTCCTTGCCTACCACAACCGTGCGCCGGGAGCCGACAATCCGCAGCCGCATGATGCGCCCCGACGAGCCGCGCTGCAGCGGCTCAAGCCGCCGAACATCGCCAAAGTCAATGCCCGACCGCTTGCGCAGCAATGCGGCAATTTCCTCCTGGGTATAGGCCACCCTCCAGCGATAGAAGTCTGTGGTTTCCTGGTCGAAGGAAGGGAGCAC
>JAKLDZ010000896.1 GCA_022703255.1 Myxococcota bacterium
GGTTGCGCTCGTAATCAATCATATACTTCGAGCCGGTAAACAGGTTGGTGATCGCCCGTTCCAGGGCCGGCAGCGTCGGGGCCAGGTCATTGACAAATCTCTGAAATCTCTGGAACTCGGTAACGGTAACCGCCGGCCCGGCGGTGGTCGTCGTTCTAGTTGCGTCCGCGGTGCCGAATTCAGCCGGCAACACAAAACCCTTGCGCAATCGGTAGAAGCGGGTTTCTTCCATCAGTTTCTTGGGGTCTTTCGCATCCACAACCCAGACCAGTTGGTCGCCGACCTGGAATTGCAGTTCGTAGTTGCGGGCGATGTAGCGGAGGAACTCCCCCAACCTCACCTTGTCGAGATTGGCGCTCAGCAGTTGCTTCAGCGCGGGAAGCGACTTGTCCGCCACGATATTGACTCCCGCCGTCTGGCTAAGGTTTACCAGAATCGTCTCAAGCGGGACGTTATCCAGGTGGACGGTGACCTCCTTCTCCAGCACTTTCGCCATGCGGCCCTTGGCGCTCTCGAAG
>JAKLDZ010000897.1 GCA_022703255.1 Myxococcota bacterium
CCACCCGCAGGCGGGTTTCCTCCACCGCGGCCGCGCCGGTGTTTGCCGGGGGGAGGATGGCGGGTCCGTACATGCTGACGATGCATGCGAAGGGCTTGGGCACCGCGAGCCGGTCCCAGGACCGAAGCCGCCAGGCCTTTCGGACGGCGAACGCGTGGGGGATGATGGAGGCGCCGGTGCGCGCGGCCAGGATCGCCGCCCGACCGCTTCTGACAGTGGACGAGCGCGCCCGCGATGCGCACACTTCGGGTCCGGCGCGCAAACCTGCGCGCCGCGATCGACACAGAGCCCGGGGCCGTGGCCGGCACCCGGACCGCACCAGGAGACAGCATGTCCACCGACAAGACCCTGCTCGAGCTCGCCCTCGAGCACGCCGCCGCGCACCCCGACCGCACCTTCCTCACTCAGCCCCTGGGCGGAGGCCCGGTCGCCGCCTACACCTGGGGCCAGGTGGCCGATCAGTCGCGGCGCATGGCTGCGCACCTGCAAAGCCTGGGCCTGCCACCCGGCGCGCGCG
>JAKLDZ010000898.1 GCA_022703255.1 Myxococcota bacterium
GTCGTGTCGGCACATGCCTCGATTCGCAAACAGTTCGGATTCCCGATCGGTATGATGGAAGGTGTTGAAGAGCCCATCGCTCGGATCGCCGGCTTTAACTATATGATCGAAGCCATGCGCCGCTACACACTCGGCGCGCTCGACAAGGGCATCAAACCGGCCGTCGTCACCGCGATGGTGAAGTACAACGCCACAGAAATCTCGCGCAAGGTCATCAACGACATCGGCTACGACAACTCGCGCGTGGGCTTCGACGGCCACACCTGCGCCATCATCAACATGCTGGGCAAGCAGTCGCCCGACATCGCGATGGGCGTGGACCGCGAGAAGCCCGAGGAGCAGGGCGCGGGCGACCAGGGCCTGATGTTCGGCTACGCGAGCAACGAGACCGAAGCGCTGATGCCCGCGCCGATCTGCTATGCGCATCGACTCGTCGAGCGACAGGCCGAGGTGCGCAAGAGCCACCTGCTGCCCTGGCTGCGCCCGGATGCGAAATCGCAGGTCACCTGCCGCTAC
>JAKLDZ010000899.1 GCA_022703255.1 Myxococcota bacterium
CCGCGTGCTGCCGCCCAAGGACTACGCCTGCGCCGCGCAGGGCCAGGGCTGGCAGCACGGCGAGTGGAGCGACCGCACCCGTCAGTTGCGCGCCCAGGGCTTCAAGGTGGCCAACGTACTCGCCGGGATCGACGCCGGAGAGGCCGTGGCGGCGCCCGACTTTGCCGACACCTTCGGCCAGATCGTGGTCGAGCGCTTCCTGATCGCCGAGGACGATGGCTGGATCATGCGCAAGGCGCTGTTCTACCGCGGCGCGCTCCAGGAGGAGGACGAGCGCGAGGGGGCGCGCAAGCTGCTGCTCGCGATGGTGATGCAGCCGCAATGGAGCGAGGCCCGCTTCCTGGCGCTGCGCACCGGCGCGCAGTTGCTGCCGCACGGCCGCGACACCGCGTCCTCGCAGCGCGTGCGCCAGATGGCGGCCACGCTCTCGGACCAGGACCCCGGGTTCGGCACGATGCGCGCCAAGATCCACGGCACGCCCGAGGCGGGCGACGCGGCCAGTGTGCGCGACTATG
>JAKLDZ010000009.1 GCA_022703255.1 Myxococcota bacterium
TATACATAAGCGTGGAAGGCGCGGTAATAGCCGATGTCAGCCAGGAAGGCTCCTCCGCGCGCGTGACTCGTTTCGTCCGCGTGCCGTTCGTGCAGATCAAGCGGGTGACGTGGGCCTGGATGCTCAGGCAGGAGTAGCCGACGCTGCTGTTCTGGATCAGCACGCCGCCCCACATGGCACCGACGACACCGCCGCGACCTTGAGGCTTCCCGACCGCGACGACGTAGGAGGTCGTCATGGTCGTGGAGAAGTTGCGGATCACGCGGAGTTCCGGCTCGTTCAGGGCCAGGGCTCCGGCTACGAGACGCGCGACCTGGGAGTCCGGGATGGCCGAGTAGCTCGGGGTGACGATCCCATCGAGCACGCCGTCCGCGTCGTCGTTGTCCGGCCTGCTCTGGGAGCTTCGGAGCTTGAGCTTCGTCTCGCCCATGCGGCCGAGGCGGCGGTTGATCTCGTCGGCGCGTTCCTCACCGGACGCGCGGCTGAACCACCGATCCCACCTGACGCCCAGGAGGGAGCTGAGCTGGCTGCGGCTCCAGTCAGTGAGGGCGAGATCCGCGCCGCTCGGGGTCCTGAGGTTGCCCGTGCCCGTCATCGTGAGGGCGTGGGCCTCGACGACCTCGTCAGTGTTCTGAAGGGCTTCGCGCGTCTCGAACTCGTGGATGAGGTCGGTGAGGTTCATGACGCCACCTCCAACTCCGCGCTCTCCGGCGCGGCAGGAGCCAGCACGTCGGCCAGCTCTTGGGGCAGGTCGGCGGTCGCCTTGTCGAACAGCGAGGTCACGAACGCGCTCAAGGTGATGTCCCTGGAGGCGCAGAAGATCCTGACTCGTCGGTACAGGTCTTCGGGCACGCCGACCGTCAGGGGTCGGACATTCGGCTTGTTGGCGTTGGAGATCTTCATGCGGGGACTACAAGCCGTGAAGGCAGGCGATCAACTCGACCCCTCGGATTCAGGTCTCTGGCGGCACAGCGGGTTCCTGGAGCAGCGGTTGATCGTGGAGCCCGTGCGCTTGTAGTTCCGGCATGCAGCCGTTCGCCGAACTCAACTCCCTCGCAAGCTCAACCCTTGAACATAGGTGGGACAGCGCCCGACCAATCGACACCGAGGGATCCGAAATCGACGGCGGGCACCCCGAGTTGATTGGGGTCTCCGGTGTAACAGCTCCCCAAGAAGGCTCGCAGAAGAAGGGCCGGGAGATGCAGATGGACACGGATCAGATCGGCGTGCGCGATGTCGGGCTCGATGACGAGCCCCCGCCCGAAGGGGAAGGGGCAGTCGAGGAGGACGCGGGGCCGCAGTGGCTCCGGGTGCTGCTCTGGAACAACCCCAAGGTGTGGCTCAGATGCCCCGCTGAGCAGCAGCCAGAGGGCGCGCTGTGGGTAGGCGCGGGGAGGAAGCCGCGAGACGGTGAGCCGACCGTCGAAGTCGTCGATGACATCTGTGGGAAGCCCAAGTGGGAGCGCATCCGCTCCCCGGCCGAGTACCGCGCACGCGGACTTCCGCCGCCGCTGATCACCGTTTCCGATGTGGCCCTCATGCTCGGCGTCGGCCGTGCCACGGTCGAACGCCTTCCGGCGGCCGAGCTTCCCTACGTGCATGTGGGTCGTGGGACGAACAACCTGCGACGCAGATACAGACGCGAGGACGTGCTCGCCTTCATCGAGGCCCAGTGCGCCCGGAGCGCTGAACGCGAAGACCACAAGATGGAGATGAAAGAATGGGAACGAGCGGTCTCATGCGCAAAGCGGGCAGGGGGAACTGGTACATCCGCATCTACGACCCGCGCTCGCGCACGGAGTACCGAGAGTCAGCCCACACAGCCGACGAAGCCATCGCTCGTCAACGCTTGGCGGAAGCTGAGAGGCTAGTCACCCTGGGGGCCTACGTCCCCCCAGCAGAACGGCGACGATTGGCAGACCGCATCGAGGTCACGATGCACGTCGCAATCGCTGAATACCTCGCCAACATGACGACCAACCGGATGTCGAAAGCGTACTCGGACACGACCGCGTACTTGCTGTTCAACTTCTTGGAGTTCTTCGAGCTGGTCGAGCTTCGGGGTCAGCACACGGCACCAGACGATCTGCCGAAGTGCAGGCTTCGGATCGCGAAGTACAAGAAGACCCCCGAGTCCGACTTGCCAGAGCTGCTCGCTCCGAGGCCGACCGACCGGCCAGCACGGCTCGTGACCGAGGCCATCGTCGAGGGCTACAAGCTCCACAGGCTGGACGTGGACGACGCGGACGAGACGACTGTGAACAACGAGCTGAAGATCCTGCGCATGTTCGGCAAGTGGCTGGTCAGGCGCGCCATGCTCGACGAAGACCCGTTCGCCGGGGTCCACAGTGTCCAAGACGAGTTCCCCTCTGCCGGGCGGACGCTTGATGTCGGCGAGTACGGACGGCTCGCCCATGCTTCGGAGCTGGACCTACAGCGCTGGCTGCTGGTCACCGGGTTGCACGGGCTGAGACGCGGCGAGACCGATCACCTGCGCCCCGAGGACATCAACGTCGAAGGTGGGTTCCTCGACATTCGCAAGCATCTCGGTAAGGACGGGGCGACCATCTGGCACCCCAAGTACGGCAAGGCACGCAAGGTGCCCATCGTCGAGGCCGCCACACCGTTTCTCAAGCGCGTGCGGGATCTGCCCACGGACAAGTACGGCCGGGTCTTCGGAGTCCACGACCGGCGCAAGGCCAAGAACCGGGCGCTGCTCGCAGCGGAGATCACCGGCAACGTCCGGTTCCATGACCTGCGCCACACGGCCTACACGATGCTCAAGGAGGAGGCGATGCGGCTGCTGGACCCGAAGCTGGCCCTCGCGGACATCCGCCTCATCTTCGGGCATGCGGACGAGACCATGGATGCGGTCTATGACCACCGCACGGTCGAGCGGCTGCGGAAGTTCATCTCCATCTCGCCGCTCGCGAAGCCCGTGGCTGACCTTCTCGCGGCCTGAGCCGGGTCTTGTACCCGGTTTGTACCCGCCCCCTCTAAGGGGCAATCCGTGGCAGTTACGGGCTTCAGCGCACCAAAGCAAAAAGGCCGGATCCCGTGAGGAATCCGGCCCTCGCCAATGGTCGGGGCGAGTGGATTTGAACCACCGACCCCTTGACCCCCAGTCAAGTGCGCTAACCAGGCTGCGCTACGCCCCGAACCGACCATCGGGTTTCCCCGAAAGACCCGCGCAACCTAGTCCAACGACGACCGTTTGCAAGCACAATTTTCACGGCGACGCCGGCACGATTGGATTCGCAGCCCACACCGCGATCCAAACCGTCGCGCGCGCATGCGGTCGCGCCTCCACCGAGTACGTCCCCTTGTCCCGCACGCAGATCGGTCCCGACTCGCGCAGCAGCAACAACCCCGGCCCGCGGCCCGAACCGATGGGGCTCGCGTCGGGCCCGCGCAGACCAACGTCGAGCGCGATGGCCGCATCGCTCGCAGCGCCAACGCGGACGCACGCGTGCGCAGCCAGATCGACCCGCGCGCTCGCGGCCACCTCGGGGCTCGCATTGAACGCGGTCGGAGCCAGGACCGGGAGCATGCCCGGAGCGCAGGTGCGGCCGGCAGTGTCGAGGCGCGCCGAGGGCGACGCGGACGGGTCGAGGTCCTGGGCACACCCGCGATCGAACGGATGGGGGAGGCCGGCGTCGGGGGGAACGTCGGCGCTCGAGCTCGCGGCCGATGGAGAAGACGAAGCGATCGAGGAAGCGGCGGAACGGTTGCACCCTGCGGGGGCGTGGGAGGGCGGGGGTTGTCCGCACGCGCCAGGCGCCAGCATCAACGGCAGCGGTGCACAACAGAGCAGGAGGGAGATCAGACGCGAGCGCACGTTGCGGCGCTACTCCCCGGGGCGGGGAACGTCAAGGAGAGGTCGCAGAGGAGGAAGCGTTGCGCGCGGCGAGGGACTCGGCGCGGGTCCTGGAAGCGGTCACGGCCTTGTCCGAGGCGTAGGAGAGCTCGGGGGTCACGACGGAGCCGGGGAGCGGGAGCTTGGGGACGATGAGCATCTCGGCGCGGAGGATGGTGTGGGTGGCATCGACCGGGATGAGCCGCCAGGTGGCGCGGAAGTCGTGGACGTTGCCCTGCTGCATGGTGCCTTCGATCACCTCGGTGCCGTTGGCTTCCTTCTTGGGCGCGGCGAAGCGGGTGACGGCCCAGACGGTCGCGGCACCGTGCAGGATGGGCACCTGGAGGTAGACGTCGGTGAAGTCCTTGTGCTTCTGGACGACGCGGCTGCGTTTGAAGCCGGGCATGAACTCGGCGTAGTGGGCGTAGTCCTGAACGGCGCGTCGCACGGAGGACAGGGGAGCGTTGACGAAGATCTGCGCGCCGCCGATGGGGATGGGAGTGTTCGACGGCAGTTGGAACCGCTCGGCCTTGCCGGCGTCGCGCAGACGAGAAGCGTCGGCGTGCGTGTCGGCGACGGCCGAGAGGGACAGGAGCAGGAGGGCCAGTGCGCTGGTCGAAGCAGAGAGGATGCGAACAACGGGTTGCATGCTTCGTGTCCTCGTCGGTCGAATGGCTGCGGTGCGGGGGGACATCGCGCACGAGTGCAGGAGGTGTGCCGTCGCGGCGGCGTAGCGCATGCGCAGCAGACGGCCAAGATCCGCGGAAATGACGCCAACGGAGTCGGGCGGGACCTGTGGTCAGATGACGACAGGTGTTGCTGGGGTCGCTCGGCGGTTGCAGGGGACCGGGCTCGGGCTCGGACGTGAGGTGCTACGGGGTGGTGGGGGCGGAGGGATCGGAGGGGGCGTCGTCGAGGGGAGCCATGCGGCATGTGCCTTCGAAGTGGACGCCCTTGTCGATGAAGACGCTCGGAGCGTGGAGCGACGCGTAGACCTTCGCGGGCACATAGAGCTCGATGGAGTTGCGGGCGCGGATGGTGCCGCGGACGGTGCCCCCTCGAATGATGACCGAGGCAACGTCGATCTCGGCGTCAATCTCGGCCCCGTCTCCGATGATCAGCGTGTCGTCGCTCTTGATGATGCCGGAGAAGGCGCCGTCGAGGCGGACGCGACCGTCGAAGAGCAGCTTGCCTTCGAAGCGGGTGCCTCTGCCCAGGAGGGCGGTGATTTCCGATGCAGGGAGAGAGGTAGCGGGCACCTCTCGCCAGTAGCGCGAGCGTTGGCAGGTGGCAATCGGCTTGGGCGAGGGCGATGGGGTGAGGGCGATGGGGTAAGAGTGAGACGGTCCCCGGGGGGGGGGCGGAGCGGAGAGGGGACCGTCAGGAAGGCAACGGAGGAGCGGGGGGGGAGCCGTCAGCGGGGCGACGGAGGCCCCCGATGGGGGAAAAAGGCCTTGTCAATCCGCGGGTTAAAAAGCCCTTGCAGCGGGCTCGTTTCCTGCATAAGCGGGGACGACCGCAAGGAGCGTTGGCCAACGGAATCGAGCCAGCGTTGACGCTCCCCGACAGACGTGCGAATCGGCACCCGTTTCAGGGAATCAGGCGAAGAGAGGCGAACGATGCAGTTCAAGTTCCTTTCGTATGCAGCAGCGGCCGCTGCCGCGCTCGTGATCACGCCAGCGTATGCGCAGCCCGAGCAGCCTGCACCGCCGGCGCCCACGCCTCCGCCTTCGCAGCCCGCGGTGGGAGCGACCGTGACGGGCCAGGGCGTGACGCTGGGGACGTCGGGGACGACGACGCCGGGGTCGGACACGGCGACGAAGAAGGCCCCTGCGCAGGCAGAGGAAGCGAAGAAAGAGAAGAAGGTGCCGTGGCACGGCACGACGTTCCTGCTGTCGCAGTACGCGACGACGCAGACGATCGGGCTGGGCGGGGATCCGCAGAGCGCGAACCCGCTGTACGCGTGGTGGATGGTGTTCGCGCCTCGCTACTACTTCCTCGAGGACGACAAGCAGAGCCTGATGCTGCGTCTGCGTTTCGACGTAACGTTGGAGATGACCAACAGCGACTCGACGACGCGTCAGTCGGAGGCGGAGTTCGGCAACATCTGGGTGCTGCTTCCGTACTCGCGGACGCTGTACAAGAACGGTGCGTGGGCGACGCGGGTGTCCACCGGGCCGCGCGTGCTGATCCCGAGCGCGAAGGGCGCGTGGAACGCGGGCACGCGGCTGATGCCGGGTTGGAGCGCGGGCTTCAGCCAGGGCTTCCCGCTGGCCGGCAAGGGCAAGGACTGGTTCCCCTCGGCGGGCGTCAACGCGTCGATCGCCTACACGAAGTACATCAACAACTCGACGACGCCGTACAACACCGACTTCTCCCGCACGCGTACGGACACCGCGGGCCGCTCTTTCGTCAGCAACTCGTACAGCGGCTCGATGCTGTCCAGCCACCAGATCCTGGCAAACGTCGGTGTGGATCTGCAGGTGACGGAGAAGCTGTCGGCGTTCGCGCTGAACTACTGGATCATGAGCTGGGCCTACAAGACGTCCGACGCCGCCGTGAGCACTCCGACCGGGGCGAAGACCCCCGACTCTGGCGAAGATCCGCAGAACTTCCGCGTGCTGAACTGGCTGTACACGGGCATGGAGTACGACGTCATCCCGCAGATGAGCGTGGGGCTCGGGTACTACAACCTGGCCAACCAGATCGGGCCGGCCGGCACGCGTCGCAACATCCTGTGGAGCCCTGACGCGGTGGTGTTCTTCGACATCACGGCGAACCTCGACGAGATCTACTCCTCGATCGCGGGCACCAAGGACAAGGACAAGAGCCAGAAGCGTCCTGGGCTCGCCGCCATGAGCGCCGCGCGCAAGGCCAACGCCGAGGCGGTCATGCAGAACCGCCCGATGGCCTACTGATCCCTCCCCCAACCCCGCATCCCTCGAGTCCCGGCCGTGTCGCGAGCGCATATTTGGCGTTCGGTCGTGGACGTGGTCTACTGATGCCGTGGCCGCCATTCGAACCCTTGCTACCGCGCTGCTCCCCGCGCTGATTGCGGCGAGCCTGCTTACGACCTCCGACGGACTCGCCCAGGACAAGAAAGAGGAGCCGTGTCTCCCGGGCAAGCCCTGCTCGGCCGCGTCTCCCGCGAAGGCGCCGTCGCCGCGCAGCGCGGGCGTTCGACGCAAGGCGAAGCTCAAGAAGATCGAAGGGCCGGTGGCCACCAACCTCGGGTTCCGCATGTTGCCCGGCGGAGCATCCGAGGTGTTCGTGCTCCTCAACGCCAAGGTCCAGCCCCAGGAGATCAAGACACCCGGCTCGGTCACCTACGTGCTCCCCGGGTTCCACGTGCCGGTGCACAACAACATGCACACGCTGCACACGCAGTACTTCAAGACTCCTATCGCGGACGCGCGCCTCGTACAGGGCAAGGAAGACGTTCGTCTCGTGGTGCTCCTGCGAGCCAACGCGGCGCCGACGTTGTCGGTGGCGGAGTACGATCCCGGACGTGCCTACGAGCTGCAGGTGAAGTTCCCCGCGGGGGACTACCAGCCCGAGACCCACGAGGTCCTCCCACCGCAGCATCGTCCCCGGCGCGACCCCACCACCGAGCCATCCAAGAAGACCAAGGGCAAGAAAGCCCAATCCAAAGCGCCGGGTCCTGCGGCCCCCTGATCGGGCGTGCGCTGCCTCACCGCACTGGTCCCATCGGGCTGCCTCCTCGCCGCTGGAATCGCCCGCGCCGCTGAGCCCGGGCCACGCGTCGACTTCCGCGCCGACCGCGTCGTGATTGACCAGGGCTCCGCGGAGCTGGAGGGCGACGTCCACGCGACGTGCGGTCCCTACGCGCTCGACGCCTCGAAGCTGCGGATCGCGACGGCGCCGGGTTCGGTCGAGGTGACCGGGCCTGCGACGGTGACGCTCTGCCCATGCCCGACGGCGCCAGTCTCGATCCGCTTTGCCCGCGCGACGATTCGTCCGCCGTCGGATCTGGTGCTGCGGAGGCCCGCGTTGCGCATTGGCGACACGACGGTGCTGTGGCTTCCGGCGGCGTGGCTGCGCACCCCGGATCAGCCCGGGCTCCTGACGCCGAGGCTCGCGTGGCGCGGTGACGACGGGCTGCTGATCGGCCCCGGATTCCACCTTCCCTGGGTGGATGCGACCAGCGCACCAGCATCCCTCGATGTATACGTATCCGGATACACGTCGGGCGGCCTCGAGCTGGACACCGCCTTGCGCACGCGCCGCGCAGAAACGCGCCTGCGGTTCGATCATGCCGGAGACGCGTCGCTCCTCGATCTGCGCGCCACCGGCTCCACCGGACCCGCACCGGTTTCGGCCTCCTGGTTCGCCGATCTCGCGCGGGGTTCTCGCGCCCCTGCAGGGCTCATCGAGTTCGACCGCGCCCTTCGAACCTGGGACCATGCTCGCGCCGAGGCGGTCGCACGCCCCTGGCGCTCCCTTTCGGTCGCCACCTCGATCGAAGCCTGGGGATCGCGCAAAACGCAGCGGCCGATGGCGTTTGGCCCGGTCGCATCGCTATCCGGAGAGGGGGCCTTGGGCTCGATAGGATCGTGGCAGCTCGCTGCGTCCTCCCGCTGGCTCGCCGCGCCAGACACCGCTGCCGACCGGATCTCGCGCGCGGTGGGCAGCGCGCACCTGATGACGTTCGCCGGACCGATGCGCGTGCGTGCGCGCGGACGCGGCGCAGCCACCGCGCTCGATCTCGACGGAGCCCGGGGACAGGATCTGTTCGCATCGGGAGACGTGGATGCGGCGTTTCCTCTCGTACGCGGATTCGGTCGGGACGCGCTCTCATGGACCCACCGGGTGGAGCCGTTCGTCACGGCGGGCGCGATCGCCGCCAGCACGAGTGGGGAGTCGTTTCGCGTGGCGGGACGCCCCGCCGCGATCGCGGAAGGCACGCGGTGGATCGCGTCGACCGGAGTGCGAACGGACCTGGTCGCGCGGGGTGGGACCGCGGCCGCGCGAGCGGAGCTATCGGCGGGGCAGCTTGGGGGGCGCGACGGCGAGGCGGGGGCGAGGGTGGCGACCGGGAGCGTGGCGACGGAAGGGAGCAAGTTGTCGGTGCGGGCGGAGGCTGCGGCGGTGGACGATCATGGGCAGCGCGGGAGCCTGCTCATCGGGCGCGCGCGGCTGGGCAAGGCGCAGGGCGCGCACGTGGCGGTTCGGGGAGCGCACCGCGACGCGGTCGATGCGGTCACGGCCCGGGCGCTGGTGGTCACCGACCCGTTCGCGTTGGGAAGCTCCTGGTTGGACGCGTCGGGGACGTCGGTGGGGGCGGATGCGGTGGTGCCGTTGTTCCGTGGATACCGTGCACAGGCAGGGGGAGACGCGGACGCGCAGTCGTCGCGGGTGCTGGCATGGCGGGTGGGACTGCTCTACGCGCACCCGTGCGGTTGTCTGGCGGCGACGTCGTGGGTGTCGCACCGGATCGGGCGAGCGGGTGTGGACGCGTGGTTGTCGCTCGACTTGATCGCGCGATGAGGGACGGGCTCTCTGGAGTGGAGAGGCGGGGAGTGTCAGGGAGCTGGGAAGGCGGAGTGGATCTGGCCGATCAGGCCGATGAGCCAATCGAGCGTGGCGGGGTCGAACCCGCGCACGTTGAAGGGGACGGCGACCAGGCCTCCCTGACGCAGCTCGAGGATGCCCTTCCACCCGCCCTGCAGGAGCATCTGGCGGAGGTGCATCGGGAGTGCTGCGTCGCCTTCCTGTCGGGACGGGACGGTGACGTCGAAGCGTTGCTCGAAGGTCGGATCACCGAGGGCGCCGCCGGCCTGCTTGCTGTTGAACAGCGAGCTGAGGCCGAAGCCGATCTCGTCGACGACGCCGGAGCCTCCGCCTTTGGATCGGACCGCTGCGCGTGCTGGGAATCTGGGGCTGGTGAGGAAGGCGAAGACATGGCGGTCCTCGCCGGTGGCGCGTTTGACGGGGTCGTCTTCGAGGCCCTCGAGGACCCACAGGGCGGCCTCGCCGAAGGTCGCGCGCAGCTCGCGGGCCGCAGTGGTGATGCGATAGGCGTAGATGCAGGGGTACCAGCCCTGGTACCAGCGCAGGTCGGGGGCGTTGCCGAGCTGGTAGCCGCGTGCGGCAGCCCAATCCTGCAGCGCGCGATCGGCGGCGTAGGGGTCGGGTCCTGCGGGCTGTGGGCCTGCGCCCCAGGCGGCTGGAGCCGCGGGGGCCGCGGCAGGAGCTTGGGCGGAAGGGACAGGTGGATAGGCCTGGGGAGGCGCGCCAGGAGGCGGTCCGCCAGCCGGGGGTGCGGGGGGTTGCTGTGCCATGGGGGCGAAGCATACACGAGCGACGGCAGGGATCACGCGGAGGGAGAGAAGGGAGACCCGGAGGAGCGGGACGACGCGCCGGGCGGTGCGAAGACCTGGGCGGCGCGTGCTGCGACGTGGGATCGCAGCGACAGGAAGGCAGGGGTGCGTGCGAGCCGGACGAGGGCCGGGCAGCGGAGGAACCAGACGGCGTCGATGGAGTTGGGGGCTGCGGCGCGGATGGCGCTCCAGGCGTCCTCGGTCATGCCTCCCAAGGCAGCGCGCTCGGCGACGGCTTGCATGACTCGGCCGCGGCAGTACGGCGGAGCGTCGGGAGAGGCTGCGTAGGCGGTGAGGGCGCCGATCTCCTGGTCGGGTTCCGGATCGAGGACGAGGCGCGCCATGCTGGTGTGCAGGTGGTCGGAGGGGAGCATGGCGGGGGAGACGGCGCCGTGGGTGGAGGCGAGCATCGAACGATCGCCGTTCCAGATGGCGATGCGCAGGCGGGCCGCGACGGTGGCCGGGTGTCGGGCGACGAAGGCGTCGGCCCGATCGAGGAGCTCGTAGGCTTTGCCCGGCTCTCCGTGGAGTCCCATGGCATAGGAGGCAGCCCAGAAGGCGACGAGGTTGTGGGGATCGAGGCGCAGGGCGACGTCGATCATGCGCAGGCCCTGCTCGGTCAATCCGGTCCAGCAGTGCATCTGTCCGAGCCAGGCGTGCGCATCGGCGAGGCCCGGGCTGCAGCGGACGGCTTCCTCCAACCTGCGCGCGGCGACGATCCAGTTGGCGTGGAGGAGCGCGTGGATGCCGAGGGCGAGGTGGGCCTCACCGACATGAGGGGACTGCTCGAGGACGTTGCGCGCGAGGGATTGGGCGGAGCTCGCGAGGCTCGAGGATGCGTGGGGATCGATGTGCCACAGGCGAAGCTGCGCGAGGGACTGCTGGACGAGCAGCATGGGATCGCCGGGACTGCGTTGCACGGCCTGGGAGAGCAGGTCGAGGGCGTCCTCGCAGGAGCGCGGCATCCACTCGGCGTAGGCGTGCCGGGCGCGGAGGAACACGTCGACGTTTTCGCGGTCTGCAGGGCGGCCGTCGTGGCCTCCTGCCATCTCGACGGTGAGGGCCTGAGCCAGCTGCTTTGCGATCTGGGACTGCAGGTCGAACAGCTCCGAGGTGGGGCCTTCGAAGCGAGAGGACCACAGGACGAAGCCGCGCTCCATCTCGAGCATTCGGACGCGCACGCGCAGGGCGCCGTTGGCGCGTCTCTGCAGGGTGCTCTCGACGACGACGTCGACTCCTGCGCGACGGCCGACGCGCAAGGGGTCTTCGCCCGGCTGGAGCTGAAGGGAGGCGACGGAGGCGATGCGCACGCCGGGGCAGAGGGCGAGCCGGTCGGTGACGGCGCCGGTCATGGCCTCTGCGAGGTAGTCGTCGGCTTCGCGGCCGAGGTTGCGCATGGGCAGCACGGCGAGACCGCGCACGTGGGGTGAGCTGGTCGTGGCGATGAGGGGCAGGTCAGGGCGGCTCGGGAAGCCGGATCCGGACGAGGGAGGAGGCTGCAGCTCGCGCCCCTGCAAGTCGTTGCGGCAAGCGACGAGTTGACGCAGGAGCTCATCGGCGGACGGAACGCGGTCTTCGGGTTCGCGCTCGAGCATGCGTGCGACGAGGCTGGAGAGGGACTCGGGGGTGTGGGGGGAGACGGAGCGCAGGGTCGCAGCGGGGACCGCCAGGCGCGCGAGACGACGCTGCGATTCGTCGTCCCGCCCCCAGGGCATCGTGCCCGTGAGCATCTCGAAGAGCATCAGGCCGAGCGCGTACAAGTCGGTACGCTCGTCGAGCGCGCGCCCTTCAATCTGCTCGGGCGACATGTACTTCGGCGTGCCGGCGCCCTGCATGGGAAGCGGCGTGTCGCCCGGTTCGTCGCGGGCGAACGCCACACCGAAGTCCGTGAGCACCGCGCGTCCTTCGCGGCTCACGAGCACGTTGTCGGGCTTGAGGTCGCGATGCACCACGCCGGCTGCATGCGCGGCCGAGAGCGCGGAGGCGATCTGCATGGCGACGTCGATGGCCGCGCCGACCTCCATGGGGCCGCGTTCGAACAGGGCCGACGCGGTGTCGCCGATGACGCACTCCATGGTGAAGTAGTGTTCGCCTTCGAACTCGCCGGCGTCGAAGATGCGCACGACGTTGTGGTGCTGGATCTTGCGGGCGAGCTTGACCTCCCGGTAGAAGCGAGCGACGGAGAGCTTGCTGCCGGCGAGGTCCTTGCGGAGGATCTTGAGGGCGACCTCCTCGTCGAGGAAGCGGTCCTTGACGCGGTAGACCGATCCCATGCCTCCGACGCCGAGCAGGCCGATCAGCTCGTAGCGTCCGGCATAGCGCGACACGCGGACCCTCCCCTGGCTGGAGCCGGGGGAGCGTTTGCGGCGAAGGCGCGACGAGTCCCCGCTGGAAGGGTCGGAGCGCGGGGGATCGGAGGTGCGGGTCACGACAGAGCCCAGGGGCATGCGGAGCGGCCGGAGCGCTCCACCGCGAACCGGTCCCGCATGCGAGCCGCTACTGTATCAGAAACGGGACGGTGGCAGCGCGCGGAGAGACGATCGCGTCGAAACCGGTCCGCGAGATCGGTTGCCCATTGCACCGCCGCGCGCGATCTACGACCCTTGCGTTTCGTGTCAGACAGCGAACGCCCCAGACCCCCTGCGGCCTCGTCGCCGCGCTTGAGCGACCCGGGAGTTCCACGCATCCCACTGGTCGTCGTGGCCGATGACGACCGCGTGATGCGCGAGCACATCTGCCGCGTGCTCCGGGAGAACGGCTACCGCGCGGAGCCCGCCTGCGATGGTCAGGAAGCCGTGGATCTCGTCGCGCGAGGCGGGGTCGATCTGGTGTTGCTCGATGTCGTGATGCCTCGCCTCACGGGGATCGACGCGTGCCGGATCATCAAGGCGATGAGCGCGGAGGCTTTCGTTCCCGTGGTCCTGGTGACGGTGAAGAACGACACGGCGAGCCGGGTCGAGGGGCTGAAGATCGGCGCCGACGAGTACGTGGTCAAACCCTTCGAGAACCGCGAGCTGCTCGCGCGCCTCGAGTCGATGATGCGCATCAAGCGCGTGCACGATCACCTCGTGGCGGTACGGCAGAAGCTCGAGCGCCTCAGCGTCTACGACGAGCTCACCGGCGCCTACAACTACCGTTACTTGCACACGCGCCTCACCGAGGAGTTCAAACGCGCCGAGCGCTATCACGAGCCGCTGGCCTGCTGCGTCGTCGATGTCGACCACCTCCAACGCCTCAACGAGGCCGGCGGAGAGCAACTCGGCGACGCCGTCATCAAGGGCGTCGCCGACATCATTCGCAAGTGCGTTCGCGAAGTCGACGTCGTGGCGCGCTACGGCGGCGAGGAGTTCCTGCTCATCCTCCCCTCCACGCACCTGGCAGGGTCCATCGCCGTGGCCGAGCGCATCCGTCGCGACGTGCGCGCACGCTCCTTCGCCAGCGAGCGAGACGGAACGCCGCTCCGTGTCGCGGTGACGATCGGCGTGGCGCTGTTCCCGTCGCCCGATGTGAAAACGAAGAGCGCCCTGCTGCGCGCGGCGGACACGGCCCTGAGCTGGGCCAAGCGCGAAGGCGGGGACCGGATCTGCGTGTACCAGCAGCAGGGGACGATCTACTCGCCTCAGGCCGACGGCGCGACGCCGAAGGGCAGCGGAGACGGCTCGGCATGATCGAGGAAGGTGACGTCCCCCGAGCTGGCCCGCTCACCGATTCCTCTTCGCCACCCGCGGGCCCGAGCGCAGCACCACCGCCCGCGGTCTCGCCTCCCGATCCCGGGCTCGGACGCGGCATCTGCGTGCTCGTTGCCTCCGACGAAGCGCTGCTGCGGCGATCCCTCGCCCGCGTGCTGATGGCCTGGGGATTCGAGGTGCTGACAGCCGAGGGCGTTGACGCGGCGCTCGGGTTGCTGCCCGGCCACCCGGTGAGCGTCGCGCTGGTGGACTTCAACCTCCGCTCCGCCGCCGATGAGCCCCTCGTCGACCTCGCCGCGCGTCAGCGTCCCGGTCTCGAGATCGTGGTGATGGCCTCTGCTGCTCAGATCGACCGCGCCGCGCTCTGCCTTCGAAAGGGCGCGTTCGGACTGCTCTCCAAACCGTTCGTGTCCCAGGAGCTGGTGGCCTGCACCGTGTCCCGCGCCGCCGAGCTCGCAGCCTTGCGTGCCGAGCGATCCAAGACCCACGCGCCCTGCCCGAACGATGACACGCCCTCTGCGCAATGGGAGCGCTCCCCCGCGATGCGCCGCACGCTCCGCCTCGCCACTGCGGCCGCGTCGGCCGACGTGCCCGTCCTGCTCGTGGGCGAGCAAGGGACCGGACGCAAGGTGATCGCCCGGTGGATCCACGATCGCAGCGCTCGGTCCGCGCGCCCGCTCGTGGTGGTCGACTGCGTAGCCCTGCCCCGCGAGGCGGTACGACAGGCTCTCGTCGAGGGGGCCGCGTTCGAGAATGCGGCCGGGGGCACGGTCGTGATCGACGAGCTTTCGTCGATGGCTCCGATCGAGCAGGCATCGCTGCTGCAGCGGCTGGAAGCCGGGACGGCGGCGCGGGTGATGGCGACGGTGAGCGGAGCGCCGAAGGCGTTGGTGGAAGCCGGCGAGGTGCGCGCGGATCTGCTGTATCGGCTCGGGGTGATGGCGATCGACGTGCCGCCGCTGAGGCGGCGCAAGGACGACCTCCCGGTGATCGCCTACGAGGTGATGAACCGCAGCGCGCGGAGGCTCGATCGCGACGTGACGCGCATCAGCCGCGAGGCGATGCGCAAGCTGAGGGAGCATGCGTGGCCCGGGAACCTGCGGGAGCTCGAGAGCGTGGTGGAGCGCGCGGTGATTACCGCACGGGGCGCGACGATTCTCCCGTCGGACGTTTCGTTCGAGAGGGACGACGAGAGCGAGGCGCCTGCGGAGCGGATCGGGTGGCCGGCGGATCTCACCGAGCTGCCGTTCGCGGAAGCCAAGACGCAGGCGGTGGATCTGTTCGAGCGGGCGTATCTGGCGGCGACGATCGACCGCGCGCGGGGGAACATCTCGGAGGCGGCGCGTCAGAGCGGCCTGGACCGTTCGAACTTCCGCCGTGTGCTCAAGAAGAGGTCGAAGCGGGGCGCTGGCTGAAGGGGGCCCCCCCGAGCCGCAACAGCACCTCTCCCATCGCTCGCACCGTGAGCCCGAGGGCGTCGAGGGCGACGTACTCGTCGGCACCGTGCCCCGTGTAGGGCCTTCCCACCATCCCGGGACCGAAGTCCACGGCCCCGTCGAATAGCCGCGCGTAGGTCCCACCGCGCAGGGCCCTCGGCTCCCCGTCCTTGCCGGTGAGATCCCGGTAGATTCCCAGCAGACCCGTCACCAGCTCCGAGGACGCGTCGACCGCCACGGGCTCTCCAACGTACTGCTTCGGATTCGCCTCGATCGACGCGCCATGCTTCTTGCGGAGCCCCTCGAGCGCATCGCGCAGCGAGGCCTCGAACTGCTCCTTCGTCGTGCCCCGCGGACGCCTCATGTTCACGCCCAGCGACACCCACCCCTGATCGATCCGCAGCAGCGTGGGGGCCACGACGAGCTTGCCCATGAACGCATCCTCGCAGGCGACTCCCAACCTCGCGCCGTGGTGATCACCGTCGAGCTCGCCCGCAATCGAAGCGAGCACGTCGCGCGCCCCTCCCGGGGCGATTCCCACCTTCGTCGCGATCGCAGCCAGTGGCCAGAGGGCATTGTGTCCCTGCTCGGCGACCGACGCGTGCACCGAAGTGCCGTGCACGACGAGCTTCAGCGAAGGATTGTGCCCGTCCGCCTCCTGCAGATCGAATCGGTACGTGCTCGAGGGCTCCAGTTTCCGCCTCGCCTCGAGGTCTTCCCTGGCAATCCGATCCATCCGCGTACGCAGCGCCTTCAGCGTCTCACCCCGCGGCTCCAGCGTCATCCAGGCGAGATCCGGTACCTGCGTCAGGAACATGCCTCCGTGCAGCTCCCGCACCCAGGGCGCCCGACCACCCCGCGGCGCCAATCCCAGCGGCGCACGGAATCCCCACGAAACGAAGCCGCTCTGCGCGACCACCACCGGGTAGTCCGCATCCACAGACACGGTGTACCTCGCCTTCGGAGCCTGGGAGGCATACCTGCGCATCCCCTCCCAGTCCTCCTCCTCGGCCGTGCCAATCACCAGCGCCACCTCCCCGTCCGGCAGGATCCCGGCCGCGCGCACCTCCCGCATCGCCAACAGGATCGCCGCGATCGGCGCCTTGTCGTCCTCGCTCCCCCGGCCGTACAGCTTCCCGTCCTTCACCACGGCTTCGAAGGGCGACACGGTCCATCCATTCGGCACCACGCCCGCGCCGAGCACCGCGGGAGGCTCGTTGACCGGAACCACGTCGCCGTGCGCGATCCATGCGAGGCGCCGCTCCTTGCTTCTTCCCGGCAGCGTGATCTCCCACGCATCGTGCTCGCCGACGACACGGAATCCCAGAGAGGCGTCTTTCGCCCACTGCTCCAGAAACGAGGCCATGGCGCCGAACTGGGGATTCGAGGGCGCGGGACCGATCGCCGCGACGGTTTGGAATCCCACCAGGCGGCTCGTGAGAGCGACGGCTTCGTCACGACCGCAATCGGTGAGAATGCGACGGACCACCGTGGCCTCCACGGGACCGCGCGGAGCGTTCCGGAGCACCGCAGCCCGGTATCTCGCCTGACGCGACCTCACGTCGCCACTGCAGTCCGGAGAATCCGCCGTCGTAGTGCCCGTGGCGGCGTCGGACGACGTGATGTCCACGGCAGGCGGAGAGCCTTCGCTCGTGGGCGCCCGCCGGCTCCCGGAGCATCCGGCGAGCAGCGCCGCGGCAACGGCGGCGCCGGACCATTGGAGGCATAGGCGGGTGAGCCTGCGAAGGGGGGAGAGCGGCAGCATCGACGATCTTGGGCTCTTAGCACAGGGGCCCGCGAGAAGGTTCCCGCACGCTCCGCCCGGAGAACAAGAAGCTAGGAACAGAAACACCGGAATGAGAACAGAGAATGGCCGGGGCCTCGGGTCGGCGCGGCGGCCGCGTCGATCCTTCCTGCGCTCGAGATGGCGAGGGAGGGTCGGCCGCGTCGATCCTTCGTGGCTGTGGAGACTGCCGAAGCTGGGGACAGCGTTCGGAAACCTTCGCGCCTCTTCGTACTTCGCGCCACGCGCAGGCCCGCGGCGCTCCAACGGCTTGACCCGGCACGCCGCTCCGGCTTGTTTGCGCGGCGAGGGCGGCAACTTGGGGACGCCAGCCGCGAGATCGCGGAACCGCTCCGCGAGGTCGTCGCCCGTGCGCAGCGGGAGCGTTCCCTGTTCCGCGTTCGCATTGCTGTTCCTGGTTTCCAGTTGTGATCGCCGTTGAATCCATGGCGGCGTCGCCAGGGTTCACGGCTGCTGTGGTATGCTGACTCGTTCGCCGGAGGTGATGCATGCGACCTGCTGTCTGGATGACCTTCCTGCTCCTGCCAGTCGCGGTGGGTGCGTGTTCCAAGGAGAACGCGGTCGAAGCCGATGCTGTGACGGGAGAGGGGGTGGGGGCGCAGTGCAGCGGCTCGGACGATCGAGGATGCGGAGTTGCCGCGGTGTGCGTGATGGGGTTCTGCCGCACGGGGTGCACCAACGATGCGGAGTGTCCGCAGGGGACGCTGTGTCTTGGAGAGTCTCCCCCGTACGGCTGTTCGCTCCCTTCGGAGCTTTCGTGCAAGCAGACCGGGCAGTCCTGCCGGCCTCCCCTCACCTGCGGCATCGACGGCAGGTGCCGATTCGGGTGCAAGAAGGACGCGGACTGCCCGCGCAACGAGCACGTTTGCCTCGCGGACACGTGCGTTTCGAAGAGCGAGCCCGGCAGCGAGGAGACGTGGTTCGCCTGCATCAAGGGGGGCCCCCCCGTATCGACGGCAGTTCGATGCTCCCACCCCGACTACCAGTTGCAGGTGTGCAACACACGCGAGCCGGGCTGGGTTACGGTGGAAGGGTGCGGCTGTCGTGACCCGAAGGGGGCGGCGCTGCCCGTTCCCAGCGGGCTCTGTATCCGCTGCAGTGCGGTGGACCCCTCCGTCAACTGCGAGTCGTTGGAATCCAACTGCGCACAGGATGAACCCTGCTATCGCTGCGCCGTCGTGAAGTACACGCCGGATTGCGAGGACGTCGCTTCCTATGCTGCGCTCGCGCAGTGCGGCTGCCAGGCGGACGGCGGGGTCCCTCCCGTGTCCTGCGACGCCTGCATCGCCGTCGAGAGCGGGTGTCCCAACCCGTGCGAGGCACTGGATCCGCAGGCGAGGGACAAGTGCGAGATGTGCATGCACATGAAGGATGCGAACTGCCAGGATCCCGATGTCAAGCAGGCGCTGAAGTGCCTCTGCGAGTCGAAGTGCGGCGGGTCCTGCGAAGGCATCTGCGTCGGCGACTGACGTCGGAGCACCTCACCGGATCTGCACCGGAAACCATCGAAAACGCGCCGATGTACATTCGCCGACTGCAGCGCTCAGAACGATCCGTCGAAGCAGGCGCGGATCGTTCCGCTCGTGGCGACTCCGGGGCACGTCCCCTTCGCGAGCCCCACGAGCTCGAATTGCCAGAAGTCATCGCCGGCGAGCATGCGTGACTCCGGGCCGACGCAGAAGGTCCCCTGATTGCCGGGGAGAGTGATCGAGCCCTGAATCCGGGTCGTTTCTCCTTGGGCTACCATGCTCTTCCACGTGAAGGAGAAGGACCCGTCTTCGTCGAAGGAGCCGGTGAACGAACCGGTGTCCCCCTGCATGAACGAGTGGCCATGCGTGCTGTAGCTGCCGGAGACCGACGTGCCGTCGACCTCCCCGTCGATGGTCATCTTGCGGCTTTCGCAGGCGGGCCCGGACATCGCGTCATCGGACTCGGAGTCTCCGCAGCCAACCAGGGTCAACAGTGCGAGTGCAACGGCAAGGTTCGAGAATCTCATGTCGCAGTACCGGACTCGCATCGAAGCAGCGTCGGATTGGAGTGTCAACCCGCCCAGAACGCCCGCTCGAGTCGTGAGTGGCGACGTCGGCCTCACCGACGTTCTGCACAGTGGCACGGGGGAGACTTGCGGAAGAGTTCCGCGGGGTCGGGGGGGAGCGTGGGACCCGGGGAACTCAGCACCCCACGATGCGTACGCGTTTGCCCTCGAACTCGACCTCGCGCACGAACAGCTTCTGCTCCCAGCTCAGCTCCTTGCGCAGATCGAACATCACCAGCCAGCCTTCGCTCAGCCCGCAGGTGTCGAGATAGCGCGTCACCTGCTCGAGGGCGTCCTGCTCGGTCTCGGTGTCCCTGCGCAGCTTCACCTCGATCGCGTGACGCTCGTGCTTCCACAGGATCATCAGGTCGAGCGCGCCGCGACCCAGACCGTACTCGCGCTCGATGCGCCCGCCGCCGTTCACGATCCGCTGCAGGAACGCCATGAGCATCAGGTGCGGTCCGGCCTCGCGGTAGCTGAAGCCTTCGGCCGCGAGGTGCCCGTCCTTGCGCCAGAACTTCTGCCATTCGGTCATCAGCTTCGGCAGATCGAGCCCGCCGTCGGCCTTGATGTACCAGGCGGGCTGCTGCGCGAGCCCCAATTGCTGCGCATAGGTCAGCACACGCGGCATCACCTCCCGGTAGATCGGGTTCGCCACCTGTAGCTGCCCCTTGCGCACCGCAACGATCCCCAGGCCCAGGGTGTAGGCGAGGTCATCATCGAGCATGTCCGGCAGCGGCGCGCCCACCAGCATCGGCTCCACGATCCGCTTGACCCGCTCGTCGCGCAGCTTCGCGATCAGCGAGTCGATGTTCGTCCTGCGCTCCGTGATGATCGTCTCCTTGGCCGCCTCGACGTGCTCGGCCGTGACCGCGATCGAGCGGTCCTCGACATCGCGGTTGACGACCTGATCGGCCATGGCGTTGACGAGCCAGGGATGACCCTGGGACAGGTACCAGACGCGCTCGACGGCCTCGGGCTCGAACTTCTGGCCTGTGTGCTCGGTGTGCTGGAGCAGGAGCTGCTCGACCTCTTCGCGATTGAAGGGCTCGAGGGTGGCGGCCTCGGCGGTGATGTTGAAGGGGGAGGCGGAGCCGAGCCAGGAGATCGCGCGGCGATCCACCTCCGACAGCGCGTAGTCGCGCACCTGACGCTGGCCGATCAGCGCGACGCTCTGGGGAAAGGGGAGCTTGGAGCGCGCGATGTAGCCGTCGCGAAGCTGCGTCAGGAACAGCACCATCGCATCGCCCACCAGACAGTCGACCTCGTCGAACAGCACGACCAGCGGGTGCTCGGTTCGCGAGCTGACCTCGCGCAGGTAGCCCAGGATGCACGTGCGGGGATCGTCGAGCAGTGCATCCGCCGACGGCATGGGCAGCTCGGGCAGGTACATCTGTATCGCGGTGTCGAGCTTCGCGAGGACCGTTTTGAAAGCCTTGGCCGGGTCCGGCTCGCCCCGCGCAGTCTGGACGTCGACCCACAGCGCCCGGTACTGCGCACCTCGGTTGAGCCGCTCGACGAGCCACTGCGCCGCCGTGCTCTTGCCCGTTTGCCGCCCGGCGTGGAGCGTGAAGTACTTCTCCTCGTCGATGAGCTTGAGCACGTGGCGGAAGCGCCGCTCCGGGGACAGCATGTAGTGCTTGCCGGGAACGCACGGGCCCGAGGTGTTGAAGTACGGGAGCATGGGGCGACTATAGCGCGGGCGGGCACGGCGCCCCACGATTCGCGCGCGCTCGACCTCGGTTCAGAGGGTGCGCGCGGGCCGCTTCCGTTGCCAATGGCTCCCCGCGGACAAGCCCTGCAGCGCATCGGCCTTGGACACCGGAACCTGCGGCCCGTAGTCTTTGCACGATGCGCGCGCCTTTGCTGGCAGCCTTGTCGTTCGCGATGATCGCGGCGGGGAGCGGTGCGTGCAGCAACCCCGCGCCAGGCGGCCCGACCCGGCTTCTCGCGGCCGCACCTCCCGCCGTTTCCGCGCCCACGCCGCAAGCCTCGTCTGCGTCCGTCGCCGACGCTTCGCCTCCGCCGGACGTGGACGCCGGGGTCGAAGCCGCCGCGCCCGCCAGGCCCGGGGAGCACTGGACCGAGGCGCATCGGAGCGTGGACGCGTGCAACGACGAGTGCCGCACGTCGCCGAAGCCGAAGACGTACCGGGACCCGCACGGATCGAAGAGGAAGTTCGGCTACGACGGGTACGTGTGGGTGAACCTCGCGGTGGAGCGGGAGATCGACGGCCAGCGTCGCCTGCACTGCGTGCAGGTGCTGTGGCCTCCGACGGAGAAGAACAACGACGGCAAGCGATCACTGGCAGCGAAGGGGATCAAGCCATCGTGGTTCAGGCTGATCGAGCGCACGATGCAGCGTCTTCCGTGGAGGCACCTGCAGGCGGTGGAGCGGTTCGTGATCGACGATCGACCGTTGCTGCACGGCGTGGCGCCGTTCGATCGCGGAGCGCCTGGGGAAGACGCGCGGGACGGGCGCACCGTGTGGCTGAACTCGCACTTGTTCCGGGATCCGAACCATTGGATTCACGGCAACTACGGGCATTACTGGGGGTATCACTGGCAGCGTGAGGGCGTGGTCCTCGGGCGTCAGGGAGCGGATCACGATCTGTTCAGCCCGGTGCTGCTGCACGAGATCGGGCACATCGTGAACTACAACGTGGTGAACGGCTCCGCCGGGGATCCGACGTGTCCGAAGTGTTCGGAGATGTGCGGGGACGTTGGCAACTGCAAGGAGCTGACGCAGGAGCAGCGCGAGGCGCAGTGCGCGACGGCGTACTGCACGGGGTTCGGGCACGAGTCTGGGACGGAGAACTGGGCGGAGATGTACCGTTGGTTCTACCAGGGGAAGGCGACGCGTGAGCTGTTGGAGGCGAGCTTCCCTGGGTGCTACGAGCTGCTGGCCGGGGCGGGCTCGCGTTCGGGGCACAACGACGGTCTCGAGGCGCCGTGGGAGCGAGGGCTGGGTCAGACGGAGGGGTACCGCAAGACGCGGTGGGATTCGTGCAAGGGGCAGGCGTGTCGGAGCCGATAGCTCGCCGGGCGGGCGTCCTGGACGACTACGCAGAAGGGCAGAGGGGGGCGCGACGCATTCCCCGGGAAGGCGGGACGTCTCGATCTGCTGCGGGATTCGTCACGATGTCGGGGCGCTGCTTCGCAGTGGCTACAGCGAGCGGGAGGTGCTCGGAGGGCGGCACGACGCCCGGACGCGATTCCTGCAGAAGCCCTACTCGATGGACGAGCTGGCGGCGGAGCTGCGATCGCTGGCGGGGTGACGGCTGCGATCGCGCCGACAGCGCAGGTACGGTGATCGAATCCATCACGCACGAGCAGCGAGATGGGGACGGGCCACCCGACAACGACAGCTAGCCATTCGCTGTTCTCACGCCGGTGCTTCTGTCTCGAGTTCGCAGCTCTCCGGGTAGTGCGTGAGCGGACCGTCTTGCGGTCAGTTCACCAACACCAGCGTCGTGCCGTCCTTGCCGCAGAAGATCGCCTCGCCGCCATAGCGCGCTCCACACGTCGGGCAGATCTTCCCCTTCGGCTCCACCGCCGCAGGCTTCTGCGCCGTCGCCTTGAACACCGGCGCCGGCACCAACGCCTCGCCGTGCTCCGGACACACCCGCGTCGATGCGTCGAACCCGCGCTTGCATACCGGGCACACCCCGCCCGCAGGCGCTGGACGTGCCTGCTCCGTGACGGGGACGAGCCTCGTCCCGTCATCCGGACAGAAGATGCCGTCGGGAGGGAAGTGCTTGCGACACACCGGACAGCTGAGGCGCGGCCTTGGATCCACGGGCGCTGCGACCGGAGCAGGGGCCGGAGCTGCGCGCGCAGGCCGGGGCCGCTCGACCACGACCTCCTCCTCGACCTCGACGGCCTTCTTGCGAGAGCCGCGGCGCAGCAGCAGCAGTCCCGCGACCGCGAGCACGAGGGCCATACCGCCGACGATACCGACGAAGGTGAGCTTGCGACGCCGCGCGGCGTCTTCCCCGACCGCGGCGCCGCCTCCGAGGCTGCCGGAGGCGATGGTGACCATCGCTGCTTCCTCGGCCTCTCCTCGGGCGTTCAACCCGCGCGCGGAGAGCAGCGCGTCGTAGCGTTCGTTGGAGGCGACCTCGACGACGACGCGGACGTGTTGACCGCCGAAGGCGACGTCGAGATCGGTGGAGCCTTCGGGGGCGTCGGCGGGGACGCGGACTTTTCCGGCGCTGTCGACGGTGAGGGCGTTGGAGGGAACGGACCAGGTGGGGCGCACGTCGACGCGGCAGCCTTTGGCATCGACGACGCGGGCGGAGAAGGAGAACTCCTCGCCGGGGCGCATGAGCTTGCGGGCGGGGCGGACCTCGATTCGGGCGGGCTCACCGATGGAGGCGCAGGCGGCAGGAGGAGGCGGAGGCGGCGCGGTCTGCGTGGGCGCTGCGGTGCTCGCCACGGGGGGCGGCGCGGCGAGGGTGGCGGACGGCGTGGCGGTCTGGGAGGGCGGGGGTTCGCCCTCGCGCTGGAGCAGTCGGAAGGAGCGCGTGCGACGGACGCTGGCGGTGCAGTTCTGCCCTTCGAGGACGAACTGGTAGGTGCCGGTTTCGCTGAAGCTGATGGTGTCGTCGGTGGCGGAGATGCTGGTGATGATCACCGCCTGGCGGGGATCGTTGGCGGCGGTGGTGCAGCGGTTGGACCATCCGCGAGGGGCAGCGGAGTGCGACGATCGCTTGAGGCCGGGCATTTGCTCGAAGCAGTTGGTGGTGCTGTAGGAGCCACCGGCGCCGTTGATGGTGAGCTCGTTGCCGGACTGGACGATGGTGACGGTGCCACCGCCGGGGCCGCCGCCCGAGGGGCGCGGGCCGCACTTCTCGCCCCAGTCCCCGATGTTGTACTGGACGATCATCGCCGATGCGGACCAGGTGCCGCTGAGCGTGGGGCGGGACTGCGCGACGGCGTCGGTGCAGGGAAGTCCCGCGACGATCAACGCGGTCGCGATCCGGAATCGGTGAGGGATTCGGGGGGGCACGATCGAGCGAGAGGTTACCAGATCGAGCGCGGCTTCGTCACCGCGTGCGATCGGAGCGCGGGTCACGGCGGGAGTGGGTGCAAGCCGCGGGGGCGACGGGTCAATCGGGGCGTTCGACGGCGAGGCCTTCGGCCTCCCAGGCGAGGACGCCGCCATCGAGGAAGGCGACGGGGACGCCGCTTTCGTTGAGCCTGGCGGCGATCTCCTTGGTCTTGTCGCCGGAGCGGCAGTACAGCACGGGGGCGCCGGCGAGCATGTGCAGCTCGGCGAGGCGGGACTCGATCTCCTCAATGGGCATGTTGACGGCGCCGGGGAGGTGGACGCGTCGATACACGAGGGCTTCGCGGGTATCGACGAAGACGATGCGGCCCTGCTTGTGCAGTTCGAAAGCTTCGCGCGGGGTGATTGCGCCTTCGGAGCGGGGCAGGAAGGGTTCGAGCATTTGCCGGAGCTGTGCGCGTTTGAGGGCGCCGGCCTTGGCGGCGACGGGGCGTCCTTCGGCGAAGACCATGAAGGTCGGCACCGACTGGATGCGCAGCTGCGAAGCGAGCATCTGCGACTTGTCGATGTCGACCTTGACGATCCTGGCCTTGCCTTCGAGCTCGCGCGCGAGGGCTTCCACTTCGGGAGCGATCGTCTTGCAGGGGCCGCACCACTGTGCGGTGAAGTCCACGAGCACTGGCAGCTCGCTCATGAGCACCTCGCGTTCGAAGGTGCGCTCGTCAACGTAGGGGACAGCAGAGGGAGTGGATTGGTTTGCCATCGGGGAACCTGACCTTCCGGGCGGGAGTTATCTGCTCCCTGTCGGTCCGTCGCGCAAGGGGGAGGTCGACTGCGGGCGGGGATCGAGGCTTCGCCGCACCGTCTCCGAGAGGCGAACGAGGGCGAAGACCGACGCGAGGACCAGGGTTGCGGGGAGGAGCGCGTCCTGCGGCCTGGACGCGGAGACGGAGCGGGCGATCATCGATCCCCAGGACGCCGGGCCGTCGGGATGGGACAGCCCGAACAGGGCCAGCGCGCCGTCGATGAGGATGGTGACGCCGAGGGTGAGCACGGCGGATTCGGCGACGAAGGGGAGCAGGTGCGGGCCGAGGTGACGCCAGAGGAAGCGGGAAGAGGGGACGCCGAGGGCGCGGGCAGCCAGGGCGAACTCGGAGACGTGCAGGCGGAGGGTTTCGGCGCGCACGACGCGGATGGACTCGGGGAGGCGGACGAGGGCGAGGGCGAGGATGGAGACGACGAGGTTGGCGTCGGGAGCGATGGCGCGCAGGAGGGCGACGATGATGATGCCGGGGAAGGCGCCGAGGACCTCGACAGCGTGGGCGACGAGGCGGTCCCAGACGCTGCCGGAGAGAGCGGCGGAGGCGCCGAGGATTGAGCCGAGGGAGACGGCGAGGAGGGAGGCGGAGAGGGCGACGATCAAGGTGTATCGTGCGCCGAAGCAAATGGAGCGAAGCGCCCCGTGGGGCAGAAACGAAGCGATGCACGCCGCGGCGAAGACGGCGGCGAGAGCGACGAGCGCGATGCGAGTGAGGGCGTCGGAGCGCAGGGAGGTGCGGAGGCGACGCGCGGCGCTCATGGGTGCTCACCGAGGAGCTTGTCGCGGCACCTGGGGTCGAGCCACGCGTGGGCGAGATCCCCGGCGAGCATGACGAAGGCGGTGAGCGCGGAGCCGCACACGGCGAAGGCCATGAGGAAGGGGACATCGCGGGAGAAGACGGCGGAGCTTACCGCGGAGCCGAGGCCGCGAAGCGACAGGATGCGCTCGATGACGCAGGCGCCGGTGAGAGCGACGGGGAAGTCGGCGGTGGCGATGGCGATCGCGGTGGCGATCGAGGGACGCAGCAGGTGGGTGAGGACAAGCCGCGGGGTCCCGGCGCCGCGAGCTCGCGCGGCGCGAATGAAGTCCGAAGCGGCCGCGTCGAAGGCAGCGAGGCGTTCGTGTCGGGCAGACGGTGCGATGAGCGTGAGGGCGAGGGCGAGGAAGGCGGTGGCGACGGCGAAGCGTGGCGAGGCGACGAGGGCCACGAGGGCGCCGAGGACGACAGGGGAAACGGCGTGCAACGCGACGCCGGCGAGGGTCGGAGCGCTGTGGCCGCGTCGATCGCGGTGGAGCGCGGAGAGGAGCCCGAGCAGGATCCCGGACGAGACGGCCATGATCTCTGCGACGGCGATCAGCGCGAGGGTTCCGGGACCGCGTCGCCGCAGCTTGTCGAGGACGGGGATACCGTCGGAGCCGACGCCGAGACGAAGGGAGCTGGCGTGCAGCGCCCAGTGTCCGTATCGGGTCTCCAGGATCGTTGCGGACAGGCGTGCGGGACCAGTGAGCACGACGTAGTCGGCGCGCGACGAGAGCCACCATTGGTTCCAGCGCATGGCGCAGCGAGCAGCCGCGAAGATGGAAGCGTTGTGCGCGATGCGGTCGTCGCGACCGGAGACGTGGGAGGCGACATCGAGCAGGCGCGACGCGCGGGAGACGTCATCGCTGGTGCGCACCTCACCGACCTCGGCGAGGAGCTGCTCGAGGGCGAAGGTGTCGAGCTCGGTGAGCTCGGTGCGTCGGGCCTGGGAGTCTGCCGCGGCGAGGCGTCGGACGGCGCGACGCACGACGGAGGACTTGAAGTCGACGGAGCGTTCTTCCCAGAAGCGCGACCAGAACAGGACGGCGTCGGCAGCAGTACGGAAGCCCTCGGGGCCGAGGATTCCCATGCGGATGGCGACGGGAGCGAGGGCGAGGGCGACGCGGGCGCGCTCGTCGGGGGGGAGGGCGTCGAGGGCAGGCAGAACGAAGGGGAGAGCCGCACCGCCGGCGCGCACGAGCGGCTCCGCGGCCTGCGGGGAGGCGTCGCCGCGCGCGATGCGAGCGACCGCGGCCGTGGCGATGCTGCGGACGTCGCGCGGTTGCGGGTTGAGGAACAGGGGCAAGGTCTCGTCATCGCGGGCGACGCGGGAGGAGACGGTCGGGTCGAGGGGAACGAGGGCGAGGAAGCCGAAGGCGATCAGCGTGATCGCCACGAGCGTGGGGATCATCCAGAGAGCCCGTCGGAGGGCGAAGCGCAACACGGCGCTACGTACGCATCAGGAAGAAGGCGAGGCCGATGATGGCCCCGAAGACGCCAACGACGATCGCGAACAGGACCCAGAGCGGGGCACCGTCGACGGGCAGGACGATGTTGTCGTCGTCGTCGATGGGGCCTTCTTGCCAGGCGCCTTTGAGGGACGGGTCGCCAGCGGCGAGCATGGGCATTTGTCCGCCGACGAGGGTTTGGGCGACCTTGGACTTGGAGGGGCCGTGGTCGGTGAGGCGGTCCTTGACCTCGCCACCGATCCTGGGCTGGTCGACGTCTTTGAAGCCGGCGCGGCGCCCTGCGGGCGTGGGCTCGGCGGAGGGATCCTCTGGGAGGGAGTACTTCGCGTAGGTGAGCTGCGGGTCTTCCGGTGCGACATCGCGCAGCCCGTCGCCTTCGAAGCGTCCGACGATGCAGGTGATGTTGTCGTGGCCGCCGGCGTTGTTGGCCTTCTCGATGAGGACGCGGCAGGCATCGGCGGGGTCGGGGTTGCGAAGGAGCGTCTCGCGGATGTCGTCGAAGCGGACCATGCCGCTGAGGCCGTCGGAGCACATCAGGAGGGTGTCACCGCGGCGGAGCTCGACGAAGGTGAGGTCGACCTGGACGGTGTCTGCGGTGCCGAGGGCCTGGAGGATGATGTTGTTGTGTTCGAAGTTCTCGGCCTCTTCTTCGGTGAGCTGGCCGGCTTCGATGAGCTGATTGACGAGGGACTGGTCGCGGGTGACCTGGACGAGGCGATCGCCGCGGAGGATGTAGCCCCTGGAGTCGCCGACCTGGGAGAGGAAGAGGAAGGAGTCGACGAGGGCAGCGACGGTGGCGGTGGTGCCCATGCCGCGGTGCTGGCGGTCGAGCTTGGCCTCGGAGTAGATGCGCAGGCCAGCGGCTTCGACGGCGCGCACGAGGCGTCGGGCGAGCTCGTCGCGGTCCTTGGGAGGATCGGCTTCGGCGAGCTTTTCGTAGATGATGTTGACCGCGAGCTCGCTGGCGACCTCGCCGGCGGCGGCCCCGCCCATGCCGTCGCATACGGCGAGCACGGTGCCGCGCTCCCCGACGGTTTGCAGCCGGTCCTGGTCCTCCAGGGTGCGGCTGCGGCGTGTGAGGTCGGCGACGAGGAAGTTGTCCTCGTTGTGCTCGCGTACGCGACCTACATCGGTGCGTCCGAAGATCCGCAACCGGATGGTGGGTGTCTGCGTCTGTTCGGCGATGGTTTCCGTCATGCGCCTACGCCTGGCTCAGTTCGATTCGGAACAAGTGCTGGCCCACGCGAATCGAGTCACCATCCCGTACCGGGCAATCGCCACGCACCGCGATGAACGTACCGTTCGACGAGTCGAGATCGACCAGCGTGAACTTGCCGGAGGCGGCGTCCTTGCGGACGGCTGCGTGGCGACGGGACATGTAGGGATCGTCCGTGAACACGATATCACCCGACTCGCGACCCAAGACGGTCTCGAGCCGGTGAAGATGGTACACGTCCCTGGCCACTCCCTCCACCGTTCTTTGGACCAGCCTTGCAGGACGCGGCAGAGCCGGGGAACCGAACACGAGGGTGCCGTGCTGAACCGCCGGCCCCAGTCCCAGCTCCGCATCCATGATGACCTCGAACCTTAGCACCTCCACGCCCAACAGGAGCAAGTCCCCGTCCACCAGCTCATGGGCGGCCTTGAGGCGTACGAACACTCCGTTGGTGGACCCGAGGTCCCGGACGTACCATCCGCCGTCCTTGCGCACGAGCCGGGCGTGCCGCGGAGACATGTAGCGATCCTCGGGGAGAACCACGCTCCCTTCGTTGCGCCCCAGATCGATCTGGTCGCCCGCGATCGGGTAGCTCGGCCCCTCCTGGCCGTCGCCCGCGATGATCACGATGCGCCCGAAGGACTGCGCCCCCGGGCTCTGGAAGGGCGCATAGGGCCCCGTGGACGCGCTTCGCTTGTCGTCGGGAGCCGGCTCGCGGGGCCTCGCAGGGGGGACGGGTTGCGGCGCGACAGGAGCGGGTTTGGGGGACAGGGAGGCGGCCTGACGCGCAGCCTCTTCGACCGCGGCCTGGATGCCCTGTCGCGTTGCGCCCTTCGAGTACTCGGGAGAACGACCCAGGGGTTCGGGAGAGGCGGGGCGATCGGCCTGGACCAGGGGCGCGCCGCAGAACTTGCAGAAGCGCATGCCGGCTTCGCAGACTCCCTGGCACCGATCGCAGACGAGAGCCGCGGGAGCGGGGCGAGCGGGCTCGGGTGCGAGGTGCACGGCGGCAGCGGGACGCAGGGGTTCGTGGGCGACGGGTTGGGGCGGCTGAGCAGGTTGCGGCACCGGGACCGGCGCTTGCGGAGCGGGCGCAGGCTGCGGTCGTGGCTGCGCCTGCGGAACCGGTGCTCCCGCCGTCGAAGGCTCGATCGGCGTGCCGCACGACACACAGAAGCGACCACTCGTCGGGTTGCGCGTCTGACAACGCGGGCAGATCGTCGCAGGGCCGGGCACCTGCGCCGCAGCAGCGGCTGAGAACGCGAACGCGGGAGCCTCGGCGCGCGCCGAACCGGGCGCGGGGGGAGCAGGGGCCGGGCCCACGGGTGCGACGGGCAAGCCCGCAGGTGGCGTGGGCTCCACCATCCTGCGTGGAGGTTCCTGCAATCGTCGTCCGCAGTCCTGACAGAAGATCAGGTGCGATGGATTGTCTCTTCCGCAGCGGTCACAGATCACGATGGGGAAGGGGACAACGGCAGGCTCGGTCCCGTCAAGATCCCTTTTGCGATCCGGGGGGCCATCTCAACGAAAACCGAGCGGTTCGCGGTCTTCGAGGGTGATCTCGAGGCCCAGGAAGTGGGCGACCCCGGTCTCGCGCAGCTGGTCGGCCTGGTCGGTCCAGCGAGCGAGGAGCAGGGGACGGTACAGGAAGGCTGCGCCGATGACAGAGGTGCGGGTGAGCTCGAACTCGAGGCCGAGGCCGGCGAAGGTGGTAGCGCCGAAGGTTTCGGCTTTCCACTCGTCGCCGAAGGCGACGGCGCCCAGGCCGCTGACGAAGTACGGCTCGGTGCGCAGGCCGAGGTTGAAGTAGTAGCGCATCTCGGCGCGTGCGACCTGCAGCGAGCCGAGGCGCATGATGCCGCGGGTGTCGATGCGGTTGAACTCGTAGGCGCCGCCGACATACCACGGTCCCCTGGAGCGGTAGCCTGCGCGAGCGATGATGCCGCCCCCGGAGCCGAGGATGCAGGGCGCCTTGGCGCCGGACGCGCAGACGGCGCCCGCACCGAGGTTGCGGGTACCGGTGAACGCGACGCCGAACTGCAGGAAGGAGACGTTGATGGGGGGAGGACGGACAGCGGTGGGGCGAGACGCGGCGGGGGGCTGCGGCATCGTCTGGGCAGGGGCCCGGCGAGGGGTCAGCAGGGCCGCGGCGATCCCCGCCCAGCAGCACAGGCGTACCGCGGCCCGGCGACTCGCGACGGAATCGCGATCGCGCACCCGGGAATTCAAGGCCTCGGAAGGATTCGACACGTCTTCGTTCTCACCAAGCTTGACGGCTCCCAGCCGCTTCGCTTAAACGCCCGAAGGATCCTGGAGGCAAAACCGTATGGAGATCAACCTCGACAAGCGCGCCGTCCGACAGATCCGTCTATCTGCCGAAGACGCCATCGAGGAGGGAGACACCGAAACCCTCCGCGAGGACATCCTCGAAGCGTTCAGCGAGGAACAGGTCGAGGACATCGAGAGGCTGCTGGATAACGGCGACTTCTTCGAGTTCCTCACCGATGTCCTGGACGAGTGGAGCGGCGACGACGTGGACGAACTGCTCGAGATCCTCGAGACCCGCCTGGGCGAGCTGAATATCGACCTGAAGTACGAGCTCGCGACGGAGGAGGCGACCGAGGCCGAGGAGTTCGACGACGACGACACCGACCTCGACGACGAAGAAGAGGAAGACGACGACGACGACTGAGGCGTGAGCGGGGACGGGCCCGGGGCGCAGGATCCGGGCCCGGCGCGCCGAGAGCGCGTGCCCTGCACTACGGGCCCACGCTGTTGCCCGACGTCGTCGCCGGGGCGAGCTCACGCGCGAGGTAATCCCTGCACGCGCGAGGCTTGTCCAGCTCGGGAGCCGACGGGCAGAGCAGTCGTGCGCACGGCGCGTGACGGGACTCGGGGAGCTTCTTCACGAGCAGCCCGACGGCATCGCACGCACCGGCGCTGTCGCCGTCCTGGCGGGCCAGCAGCGCCTCCTGCCACAACGCGTCGTCGCGAAGCAGCGAAGTCGTGTGCTGCTCGAACAGCTTGCGGAACTCCTTGCGCGCCGTCGCATGGTCGCGCAGCGCATCGCGGTACAGCTCCGCGATGCGCATCTGCGCCTTGCCATAGCGCGGGCGCTCGTAGCTCCCGTTCATGCTCGAGGGCTCGCGGTGCGACAGCAGCTCGCGCAGCCGGTCGACGGCGACTCTGGGCTCCCCGAGCTTCTCGTCGAGCTCCGACGCGCGAAACATCGAGTCGTCGAAGAGCGAACCCGACGGATACGGATAGTCCTTGGCGGTCTGCACGAAGCCGTCGCGCGCCCCGCGCACGTCGCCCACCTCCAGCAGCCGATCGGCCACGAGGTACGAAGCCGTCTCTCCGCAGTCGCTCTTTTTGAGCCACGAGAGGTTCTGCCGGAGCCAGTCGAGCGAGGCCTGGGCTCCGCGATCCGACGCGATGTGACGCACCACACGTTCGAGGGATGGTCGTGCAACCCCCGAATCGGGATACTTCTTCAGCGCGTCCTCGACCATCTGCCAGCCCTTGGCGACGTCGCCATGGTCGATTTCGATCCCGGCGAGCTCGAAGGCCGCACGCGGGGTGCGAAGCCCGCCCGGGCTCAGGGCGATCAGCTCACGGTAGCACCGCGCGGCTTGCTCCCAGCGCCGCGCACGCGCGTAGGCCGCCGCCTCGAGATAGAGCATCTCGTCGCGATCCTTGACCCTCTCGGCCGCCGCAGACGCCTCGCGGTACTTGCCCGCGGCCTCCTCGTAGCGTCCCGCCGCGTAGGCGCGATCCGCCGCGGCATGAGCTTGCACGTGTGCCGACGGGAGCGTGGGGGCGCATGCCGAGCCCAGCAGGCACGCCAAGGCGACGAGCTGCAATCGCACAGCGGGGCTCACTCGCACCCCCCGTTCGCCGCGATCACCGCCGACGCCAGGCGCCGCGCCCCCTCCTCCGCGGTCCGCGCGACGTCGAGATGCGTCACAGCGCGAAGCCGGTGCGGCCCGAACACCGACACCAACACGCCCCGCTCCGCCGCCTGTCTCGCTACCCTCTCCGCATCGAGGCTCGGCAGATCGATCATCACGATGTTCGTCTCGACGCTGCGCACGTCGACCACCGCACCGGGGACCTCGCCCATGATGCGCGCGATCACGCGGGCGTTGCCGTGGTCGAGCGCCAGGCGATCGCGGTGGTGGTCGAGCGCGTGGAGCGCGCCAGCCGCGATCACTCCGGCCTGGCGCATGCCGCCGCCGAGCATCTTGCGCAGCTTGCGCGCCGCGGTGATCCGCTCCCGAGTGGAGCACAACGCCGAGCCCACGGGCGCGCCAAGCCCCTTCGAGAAGCACGCCGACACCGTGTCGAAGGGTGCGGCAATCGCTGCAGGCGCGTCCCCCGTCGCTACCGCCGCGTTCCAGATGCGCGCGCCATCGAGGTGCACCGCAAGCCCTCGCCCCCGAGCAAACGCCGCCACCTGCTCGAGCTGCGCTCGCGGCCACACCCGCCCGCCTCCGCGGTTGTGCGTGTTCTCGAAGGCAACCAGCGAGGTGCGCGGGTACCAGTCGAATGACGGCTTGATCGACCGCTCGACGTCGTCGATGGTGAACAGCCCGTCGGTCCCCACGCTCACGGGTTGCACCCCCGCCAGAGCGGCGGCAGCACCGGATTCGTACCACGCGCAGTGCGCTCCGGCGGACACGATGATCTCGTCGCCCCGACGGGTCTGCAGCAGGATCGCGAGCTGGTTGGCCATCGTCCCGCTCGTCACGAAGAGCGCCGCCTCCTTGCCGAGCAGCGAGGCCACCTTCTCCTCGAGGCGTGCCACCGTCGGGTCCTCGCCGAAGACGTCGTCGCCGACCTCCGCGTCAGCCATTGCCTTGCGCATCTCGGGCGTGGGGCGTGTGACGGTGTCGGATCGCAGATCGATGATGTCAGCGGAAGTCATCGCGTTCTTGAGGTAGCACGGAGCGCGGGAGCGCGGAACGCCCAGAGGCGATGTCCGCGAAGCGGGCTCGGTGCGGCGCGGGTGTCACCCTCCGAGCAGATCCAGCGCGATCAGCACGAGCCACACCGCCAGAAGCACCAGGGCGCCGGCGATCTGCACGACCGTCGCGACCCTGCCCTGCAGCGGTCTGCGCGAGAGCGACTCCCCAACGATCAGGCATGCGCGGCCGCCATCGAGACCCGGAATCGGCAGCAGGTTGAACAGCCCCACGATGACCGAAAGAAGCGCCGCGAACGACAACACCCTGCGCGCATCCCACCGGCCCGACTTCTCCACGCGCACCGCGAGCCCCACCGCGGATACCGGCCGTTGCCCGCTGCCCGGCATCACCATCCGTCCCGCGCGCGCGAGCAATCCCGCCGACGTGCGCAGCGGCTCCACGAGCCCGCTCCCGACCGCCGCCGCGGGACTTCGCCGCTGCAACTCGGGCCGAGGTACGTACCGGGCGCCGAGCCCGGGCCGCGTCGGATCCTCGGGAGACACCTCGACCGCCACCGTGGCGCCGTCGCGCAGCAGCTCGAGCCGGACCGGTCGCGGCGATGCGGCGCGCAGCCGGGCGCGAAGCTCCTCGACGCTCGCAATGGCGGCGTCGTCAGCCGTGGTTACGACGTCGGCGACCCGCAGCCCCTGGGAGGCCGCGTGCGCCGAGACCGCGGTGACCTCGAGGCCGACCACGCGCCCCGTTTCGTTGCCCCAGCCGAGCGACAAGGCAACGCCCAGGGCGGCGGCGACGACGTAGTTTGCCGCCGCGCCGCCCAGCGTGACCGCGAGCTGCGCCGCGTGCGACGGTCGAGGCCCCGGCTCGTCGCCGAGCCCCGCGACACGCACGAAGCCACCGAGCGGGATCGGTGCGATCCACACCTGCGTGGCGCCGAGCCTTCGACGAAACAGTGGTGGGCCGAGCCCGAAGCTCACGAGGGTGACCTGCAGACGCAACAGCCGCGCGACCGCGGCGTGCCCCAGCTCGTGAAGAACCGCCATCAGCGCGAGGCCGGCGATGACGGCAACCGCAGCCATTCCGACGCGCCGCTACCTGCCGGCCTCGGGATCCGCAACCGCGTGATCGATCGGCGCGTCCTGCACAGCCTGATCGAGCGTGGACGCCTCGCTCGAGACCTGATCCACCGTGCCGTCGAGATCGCCCTGATCCACTGCGGCATCCACGGTCTTGGGGTCCACCGCGGGCCCGCAGCCGCCCAAGGACGTCGCGGTCATCGACGCAGCCACCAGGATGCGTCCAACCATGGTTCCGCGCGCCTTCGGATAGGAGCGAGCCGGGTAGTCAAGCAAAGGGGTCAGTCTCGAAGCCATGCGTCCTCCAGAACTGCTGATTCGCTCATCGTACCGCACCGGGATAGTGCCGTCGAAGGAAAGCCTCGTTGCCTTCGGCGAAGAGCGCCTCCGCGACGTCGTCGGCCGCGCGGATCGCGAGCTGCTCGTGCAGGCACAGGGCGCTCGACGGCTCCGACGGCAGCCGCGTCATCGCGAAGTTCGCGCACGCACACCGGTTCCGACACCGGCTGCGGATCGAGCAGGTCAGGCACTCCGCCGGGAGCGTCCGCATGCCCGCGACCCACTCCGCGAGCTTGCGTGCGTCCACCCCCGCCGACACGTGACCGATCACGAACCGATCGGAGCGGTCGTCGCCGATCATCCGGTCGCAGGGGAACAGGTTGCCGGAGGGGGCGACGACCAGATCGCGACACCCGAGGTCGCAGTGTTCGCTGGCGAGGATGCCGCCCTTGACGTGGGCGGAGATCTTGGCGTCGAGGGCGGAGATCCACAGAGGATCCCCACACCGATACGACGCGAGGTGCCGGGCAGCCAGGGCGGCGTAGGCCTCCGTCAACGACTCCCGCACCGCAGGCGCGGACCAGTCGGCGGACCAGTTGGGGTTGACCACGAAGTCGCGCACGCCCAGGTCCCGGGCCTCGTCGATCGACTCCCCGACCCATTGCAGGTTCGACGGGTCCAGCACGAGGATCGCGCGGACGCGAAGGCCGGCGGCCAGGGCGCAGCGGAGCCCGTCGACGACGCGTGCATGGGTCGAGGCTCCGCTCGCATCACGACGATTGGCGTCGTGCGCAGCGGCGATTCCGTCGTAGGAGACCGCGACCAGGAACCGCTCCTCCGCGAGCCACTCGCAGCGCTGCGGCGTGAGCAGCGTGCCGTTGGTGGTCACCGTGGGGGAGAGCTCGACCCCCTTCGGCGCGCACAGCCCGCGTCCGAGCGCTGTGAACGACCTGAGCGTGTCCCAGCGGAGCAGGGGCTCGCCTCCGAAGAACACGAGGTGGAGTCGTTGGCCGACGCGATCCAGGGCGAGCTCGAAGGCGGCTCGCGCGGTGTCCTCCGACATGGCGGCGTCGCGCTTGGGACCCGCATAGCAGTAGCGGCAACGCAGGTTGCAGTCGTGCGTCAGGCACAGCGTGAGGTGGACGTCGGGGGCCTTGAGCGGCTGCATCGCTGCGATCGGAGTATGCGTGGGGGCGGAGCGAGGGACAAGGAGAAGACGAGGCGATCGGGGTTGAAGCCGCGGACACGAGCCACAGGGGGTCCACATGCGGCTGCGCGCAAGCTCGAGAGCGTCGCGGCGAGGGTGGAACAGGGAGCGTGGGACGGATCCGAGCGCGGGCGGTGAG
>JAKLDZ010000090.1 GCA_022703255.1 Myxococcota bacterium
GGGGGGGGGGGGGGGGGGGTGAATTTTTTGCGTTGACAAGCACAATGCATGGCCATATAAGTCGTGCAACATCTGTTGCCTCGCATGGCGAGGCGGCCTACCAGGAGGGTCTCGAATGGCTGCTGCAAAGAAGACTGCGAAACCGAAGACGAAGACCGCGAAGAAGGTGGCTGCTCCCAAGGCGGCGAAGGTTGCCAAGCGCGCGACGGCGCGTAAGCCCGCTGCCAAGAAGGCCGCGAAGAAGCCGGCCGCCAAGAAGCCGGCCGCCAAGAAGCCCGCGGCCCGCAAGCCCGCCAAGCGCGCCGCTGCCAAGCGCACCACCGCGCGCAAGCCCCGCGCCGCCAAGAAGCCGGCCGCCAAGAAGCCGGCCGCCAAGAAGGTTGCCCGCAAGCCCGCGAAGCGCGCCGCCGCCAAGAAGCCCGCGGCCCGCAAACCCGCGAAGCGCGCTGCCAAGCCCGCAAAGCCTGCCCCTGCTCCCGCTGCCAAAGAGCCCTGCCAGGGCTGCCACGACGACGAGGAGTAGGAAGCCGTCGCAGGCTTCGGTCTCCCCTTGGAGCCCCGCCTGTGGAATCGCTTGACGCTTGCTTGTTGAACTACTGATTGAATGCGGCCTCGGTTGCGCCCCTCGCGCCCGAGGCCGTCTTCGTTAAGCCTCTCCCGCTGCCCTGCGCAGCGCGCGCCCTTCGTCGATTCCGGCCAGCAGAACCAGACTGGCAAGAAGGAACAGTCCGACCGTTCCCACCGCCAGACGCGCGCTCCCCGTCGTGTCGTTGACTACCCCGTACACCACCGGCCCCACGATCGCGCTCGCCCTCCCCACCACCGTCATCATCCCGAATACACGCGCCACCTGGTCCCGAGGGACGAAGCGCACCACGACCGCCCGGCTCGCCGACTGGGTCGCCCCCAACCCGACCGCCGCCAGCACCGCAACCGGCCAGAACTGCCCCTTCGTCTGCACCACCATCGAGCCGATTACCACCAGCACCCACACCACGACCGAAAGGCTCACGCTCCGGATTCCCCCCAGCCGATCCACCACCCACCCGAACCCCACCGCCCCCGGTGCCGCCACCACGTTCAACACCAGGAACAGCCAGATCGTGTCCTGCGGCGTGAACCCCAGCGCGTCTCCCGTGAACTTCCCCGTGAACGTGATCACCGTCTCGAGCGCGTCCGTGAACAGCAGGTACGCCAGAAAGAACTTCAGGAGATCCTTGTTCCCCCTCAGATACCGAAACGTCTCCGCTACGTCCCCCAGGCTCTGTCGCACATACCCGCCTCGCGGCACCCCCTTCGCCGCTCCGCGCTCCCGTACCAGCGTCAGCATCGGCAGCGAAAACGCCGCAAACCACACCGCCACCGCCACCGGTATCCACAACGCCTGCCCCGTCGAGGAGCCGTCGTACCGCTCCGGAACCCACCCGGCTACCGTCACGAGCACCAGGCACCCCAGCCCTCCAACGTAGCCCAGTGCCCATCCGTATCCGGATAGGCGACCAACCTTATCCGTTCGTGTGAGCTCGGGCAGATACGCGTTGTAGAAGACGTACCCACCCTCGAAGGCGACATCGGCCACCACGATCAGCAGCATCGCGAGGGGCACCGCCATCGGCATCCCGGGCTCCACCCACCCGAGCGCGGCGCACGCCAGCACGTTCACCAGCGTGTACACCCGCAGCAGCGTTCGCTTGCGCCCCGATCGATCCGCGATCGCTCCGAGCACCGGTGACGAGAGCGCCACCAGCGCCTGCGCCACGCCGATCGACAGGCCCCACAGCGTCGCAGGCGCCCTCGACCCCCGGGCGATCACGTCGGTGAAGTACCGCCCGTAGAACGCCGTGATCATGATCGTCACGAACGCGCTGTTGGCGAAGTCGTACAGGCACCACGCGAAACGCTCGCGCCCGCTGGCCGTGTCGGCGTGGGGGCCAGGCTCGCGGGACGACGGACTAGTCTCCAAGGTACAGCCTCAGGGCGGCCGCAGCAGTTCTCTTCTCGAAGGGGCGACCCACCAACTCCTCGCGTCGTCCGATCTGATCGAACAGCTCGAGCAGGAACCCGTGGAACGCCTCGCACTCCTGCATTGCCCGACGAAGCTTCGGAGGATCGAGCAGGTCCGCGTCGTTCAGCTCCCGGATCGCCGACACGAACGCCTGGAAGCGCGGGTAGTCGCAGGCACGCAGCAGCGGGTATCCCATGGCGCGGAAGTACGCGAGGAACTCGCGAACGAACTGCAGGCTGCTCGCCGCCGTCCACCGGTCCTCGGTCTCGCCAGCGTGCGACGCCTTCAGGATGAATGCGCGAACGATCTGGTGGAACATCCACACGTGCTGTCGCAGACGCTCCGAGATGTCGCGACGCGACTGCTCGTCGTCGAAGACCTGCACCTCCTCGAGCCGCGCACCGAGCGTGCGACCGACGAACAGCACTCCGTTCTGCAGGGCGGGGCGCAACACGCCGACGGCGTCGATCGCCGCCTGACGCAGCTCCGCCTCCGTGGCCCCGGATCCCGGTGCGGGCAGATCGTGCTCGAAGACCCGCCTGAGCTCCAGTCGCAGGCTCCCCGTCAGGCACTCGAAGCACCCGCGAACCTCCACGAGCTGGCGCGCCAGCCCCTGCAGCTCGTCGTAGCGTGCCTCGATGTCCGACGCCGACGTGCTCAGCAGCTCCTTCTCGAACGAGCTCGAGAGCAGCGCTCCGGAGTTGCGCCGCAGGTGCTGCGCCAGCGCGCGTACGTCGGATCGAAGCACCGCGAGCAGCAGGTAGATCCGCGCGGGCACGAACGACATCGCGTCCGACGGTTCCCGCGCGATGGAGTCGATGAGTCCGACGTACCGGAGCATGCGGAACAGCGACAGGAAGGTCAGTGCGACCAGACGCTGAGCGTCACCGGGGATCCGCTGGATGACTTCGAGCACTTCTGGCGAAGTGATGCGATCGAACTCCGGGCGGAACTCGAGGCCGGAGAGCGGGTTGAAGTAGGCATTCTGGGCGATCTCGCGTTGGGCAAGGCTCGCGGTGGCGTAGAAGAGGCGGAAGGGAAGACGATTGAGTCGCAGCAGGGCCTCGGTGACTTCCGCGAGGTTGGTGAAGGAGCGGCGCAGACCGAGCAACGACGCTTCGGGCGAGTCCTGGACCAGATCCCTGCGGACGAGCCGGCTGCGCGCCGTGTCTTCGGGGAGCACGGTCTCCAGGTAGCGGTGGAAGACGAAGGTGCGGTCTCGCTCGCCGAGGCAGGCGCGAGCGATGTGACTGATGCGACGGATCCCACCGGCCATCAACGCGAGGGGCTCGCGGAAGTCGATGGCGACTACCGGTGTTCGGCGGTTCACACCCGGATGGTTGCGGGGATTGGAGAAGCAGGCCACGCCCTTGAGGAGCACTTCGAGCTCGAACATGCTCTCGCGCTTGTCGGGCGCGAGCTCCTTGAAGAACGCTTCTCTCGCCGTCTGTTCGCTGCTGCCGATTCGGCGAGAGCCGAGCAACAGATCGTCGTAGGCGCCCCTCGACGGCGGCGGCTGCAGCGAGTCTTGAGACGGAGACACGCGACGCTCCACGCCCCGTCTGGTAACACGGGTCGCGTTGCCGGTCACTGGCCGGCGATCGGGGAACCGAACGTGTGCTAGCCTCCAGCCCCCTGCCATGCTCCCCGGTTGGCCTACCGTCTACACCCTCGGCTACACCCTCGCGATGAGCGAGCTCGCCATCGCCCGTTCCCTCATCCTGCGCTCCGACGACGCCGTCTGCGCCACGGCGCTCGCTTGGGGACACGGAGTCTGTCGCGCTTGCGGCGTCGAGGTGCGCACTCGCGGCGCGGAAACCGTCGATTGGTCCGAGCCCCACGTGGTCCTCTCGAACCACCAGAGCCTGCTGGACATCCCGGTGATCCTGTCCGGGCTGGGACGCTGGATCGGGTTTCTCACCAAGAAGGAGCTGTTCCACGTGCCGGCCTTCGGCGGAGCCATCGACCGCCTGGGCTGCGTGCCCATCGATCGCTCCGATTCGCGACATGCCCGGCAAGCGCTCGAAGGCGCTGCGAAGCGCGTGCGGGAAGGTTCCTCGATCGTGGTGTTTCCCGAAGGCACGCGCAGCCCGGATGGCTCGCTCCTTCCGTTCAAGAAGGGGCCTTTCCACCTCATCCAGCAGAGCGGCGTGTCCGCGATTCCCATCGCGCTGCGCGGCACCCGCGACATCCTCCCGAGAGGTTCGCTGCGTCCGCGGCCGGGTACGGTCGAGCTGCGTGTGGGCCCTCCGCTGCGAAGCGACGACGACTCCGCCGACGCCAGGGAGCGGTTGCGTGCAAGAGCGCAGGCCGAGATCGGGCGTTTGCTGTCCGAGCCCTGACGGGGGCGGGGGCTGGGCTAGTCGATCGCCTTGGGGGGCGGGCCCATCTGGATACGCTCGCCGAGGTAGGAGCCGATGAGAGTGAACATGACGCCGACGGCGGCCATGATGATGAACATGAAGACCGGGGTGAAGTCGCGCGTGCGTGTGACCACGGCGTAGAAGACCGTGGGGATGGCGACGACGAACGACGCGACGACGGGCTCGATGAAGGTTTTGCCGGGGGAGATCATGCCGACGAGCAGTCCGCCGAGGAACCAGACGGGGACGGCGACGTACATTCCGGTGATTCCTTCGAAGTCGAGGGCACTGACGACCATGGGCAGGCCGACGACGAGGGCCGCGGTGAGGACGGCCTCGACGAGCAGGGAGACGAGGAACCAGACGAAGCTGAAGCCCTCCTGCTGGTAGCGCCGTTCCATCTCCTCTTCACGGGTGCGGGCGGCGGAGCCGAGCGCGTCCATCTTGGCGCCGCAGGAGACGCAGCGACCGGCGGTAGAGTTCTTGAAGCCACACGAAGGGCAGGTGATGGTCTTGCTGGCCATGGGATCTCGTTCCGGGGCGACAGGGTACCGCAACAGGCGGGTCCAACGCCAGCGGGGCCTGCGGTATCCCCAGGGGTGGGAACGATCGCAGTTATGGGGTTGTCGTAAACGTGCGGCCGGGCCAATCTCAGCAGGTCCGACGGAGGAGACGTGATTCCAGGCGTTGATCTCGAAGCGGTAGGGAAGGCCGCGACCCCAGCGGAAGTGGATCCGGAGCTGATCGCGCTTCCGGCGCCGCCCCGGCGCGAACGAACGCTTGCGGTCATTCTCATGCTGGTGACGGCCGTGGCTTCGGTCGCCATGTGCTGGGCGTTGCGAACCGAGGTCGCCTACTCGTTCTCGAAGCCCGTTCCGCAGGACCTCGGGGAGCTCGGAGCGTTGCCGCTCGACACCGTGAAGCCCGGCACGTACGTGGAGGCGCGAGGCCTGCTGGGGAGCGCCGGCGCGATCCGATACTCCCGCCCCCTCGAAGGCGACTCGTTCCGTCTGCAACCCGTGCCGAACAACCCGCGGCTCTGGGTCGAGATCCGCGTGCCCGAAGGGCTCGAAGGGCCGCGTTTCGTGCCGCCCACCACCTTCGCCGGCCGCCTGTCACCCATGCCGGCGGCGGGCCTCCGCCACTCCGGACTCGCGCGTTCGGTCCACGCCCAGACCGGCACCGTGATCAAGCCGGATGCGTGGATCCTGGTAGACGGCGCATCTCCTCGCGCGTCGCGGTGGGCCGTGGCGCTGTTCGCGCTGTTCGCGTTCTTCGGCCTGTGGAACGTGTATCACACGGTCCGGGTGCTGCGACGCGTGCACGACTGACGCCCGCGCGTCGTTGTCGTCTCGTCGCGCCGGCGACGGGTGACATGATCTCGTGAGTGCGAAGACGGATGGTTGCGACGGGGCGGGCGGGGGCGATGCAAAGGGGAGAGGCTACTGGACGGCGATGCCCGGAGCCGGGAAGGCGCGGCACGCCTCGGCGACCTCGCGAGCGATGCGCGTGATCGTGGCCTCGTCGTCGACCTTGCGAACCACCTCGTCCATCCAGGCCGCGATGCGCTTCATCTCCGGGGCGCCCATGCCGCGTGAGGTCACGGCGGGGGTGCCGAGGCGCAGGCCCGAGGGGTCGAAGGGCTTGCGAGGATCGAAGGGGACGGTGTTGTAGTTGGCGACGATGCCGGCTCGATCGAGGGCCTTGGCGAAGACCTTGCCCGGGATGTTCTTGCTGGTCAGGTCGATCAGGATCAGGTGGTTGTCGGTGCCGCCGGTGACGAGGTTGAAGCCGCGCTCGGTCAGCTCGGCCGCGAGCACCTTCGCGTTGTCCACGATCTTCTGCGCGTAGGCCTTGAACGAAGGCTGCGCGGCTTCGTGCGCCGCCACGGCGATCGCGGCGGTCGTATGGTTGTGGGGGCCTCCCTGCAGCCCGGGAAACACGCTCTTGTCGATGATCTTCGCGTGCTCCTTCTTGCACATGATCATGCCGCCGCGCGGGCCGCGGAACGTCTTGTGCGTCGTCGATGTGACCACGTCGGCATACGGCACCGGAGACGGATGCACGCCGCCGACGACGAGGCCGGAGATGTGTGCGATGTCGGCCGCGAGGATGGCACCGACTTCGTCGGCGATGGAGCGGAACGCGGCGAAGTCGATGATGCGCGGGTAGGCCGTGGCGCCGCACCACAGGATGCGCGGACGGTGCTCGCGAGCGAGCTGGCGGACCTCGTCGTAGTCGATGAGGTGGTTGTCGCGGCGGACGTTGTAGCCGACGCTCTTGAAGAACATGCCGGTGATGGAGACGTTCCAGCCGTGGGTGAGGTGGCCGCCGCTCGGGAGCGCGAGTCCCATGACGGTCTCATTGGGCTTCGCGAACGCGAGGTAGACGGCGAGATTCGCCGGGCTGCCGGAGTAGGGCTGGACGTTGGCGTGGTCGGCGCCGAACAGCTCCGCCACGCGCTTCGCAGCGAGCTCTTCGACCAGGTCTACCTGCGCCTGTCCTTCGTAGTAGCGCTTGCGCGCATAGCCTTCGGAGTACTTGTTCGTGAACACTGATCCCGAGGCTTCGAGAACGGCGCGCGAGGCGTAGTTCTCGCTGGGGATCAGCCGCACCGTGTCCTGCTCGTAGCGCTCTTCCTTCGCGACGAGGGCGGCGATTTCCGGATCGACTTCGGCGAGTGTGGGCTCTTTCCAGGTCGTGTTCGTCATGGCCCGACGCTATCCCACAACGGCGGGAGCGATTCAACGAACCGCGGAGTGCCGACGCCGGTGGGGTAAACGCCCCCCGGTCTCACGGGGCGGGTCGAACCTGTCGTGCGCGCTGCGCACGCGCTTGACGCCGCCGTCGCACGGGAGCTAACCCTGCCTCCCATCCCATGCCCAAAGTCACCTTCGTCGTCGAGCACCTGCAGGTCGAGGCCCCTCCCGGTCGAACCGTCCGCGAAGTCGCCCTCGAGCACGGCATCAAAGTCAATCGCGAGCCGATCAAGGGGCTGAACTGCGGCGGACGGGGGCTCTGCGGCACCTGCAAGGTCTGGGTGAACACCGAGACCGACACCGCGCTCAGTCCGCCCAGCCTCCTCGAGAGATTCCACGGCGCAAGCGGAGGCCGCAGGCTCGCATGCAGGGCCGAGATCCGAGGGGATGTTCGGATCACGACCATGCCCGGTGGCGACGACCGCCTGGAGCAGGGGCGTTCGATCGATCCGGCGCAGGCAGTCAACCCTCGCACGAAGGCTTCGACCGAGGGCAAACCTGCGGGCAAGGAACCGAAGACGGAAGCCAAGGTCGAGCCGAAGGTCGAGGCCAAGGAAGAGCCGAAGGTCGAGGCCAAGGAAGAGCCGAAGGTCGAGGCCAAGGAAGAGCCGAAGGTCGAGGCCAAGAAGAGCCGAAGGTCGAGGCCAAGGAAGAGCCGAAGGTCGAGGCCAAGGAAGAGCCGAAGGTCGAGGCCAAGGAAGAGCCGAAGGTCGAGGCCAAGGAAGAGCCGAAGGTCGAGGCCAAGGAAGAGCCGAAGGTCGAGGCCAAGGAAGAGCCGGCGCCGTAGGGCAGCGGGAGAAAGCGTCGGGGGCAACCAGAGAGCCGGCGACCCAGCCGATCCCTCGCGTCCGCCGGACCGATTCCGGAGCGTGAAAGGGGCTGGCGCGCCGGTGCGATCGCGGTTCAAATGGGGGGAAGGGATCGAGGGGGGGCATTGCCCGTGGCGATTGGGGCACGGCGGGGCATGAAGGTGGAGGCGAAGAACCGCGAGGACTCGCACACGATTCTCGTCGTGGACGACGACCGTGCGATCCGGCGCCCGCTCGAGAAGATCCTGAGCGATGCGGGCTACCACGTGGAGGGGGCGAGCGATGGTCCGTCGGCGCTCGAGCGGCTGCTTGCAGGCGGGATCGAGGTTTGCCTGCTCGACCTGGGACTGCCCGGGATGCCTGGGATGGAGATCCTGCGGAAGCTTCGCGATGCGGAGTCGCGTCTCGATTCGATGCCGACCGTGATCGTGGTGAGCTCACGCGACGACATGAAGACGACGGTTCAGGCGGTGCAACTGGGAGCGTACGACTACCTGGTGAAGCCGCCGGACGCGAACCGCATCCGCATCACGGTGAAGCGTGCGTTGGAGCAGCGCCTGACGTCGTTGGCGCTCGCGCATCGAGTCGCCGAGGAGCGCGAGGATCACGGTGTCGGGAGCATCATCGGCAAGTCGGAGTCGATTCGGGACATCTACAAGAAGATCGGTGCGGTATCGACGAGCCGAGCGACGGTGCTGATCACGGGAGAGAGCGGCACGGGAAAGGAGCTGGTTGCGCGCGCGATCCACTTCTCGTCGGACACGGCGCAGCACGCGTTCGTGGCGGTGAACTGCACGGCGTTTCCGCATCACCTGCTGGAGAGCGAGCTGTTCGGGCACGTGCGAGGGGCCTTCACGGGCGCCGTGGCGGACAAGGTGGGGCGCTTCCAGCTTGCGGGGCAGGGCACGCTATTTCTCGACGAGATCGGGGAGCTTCCGATCGACTTGCAGGCCAAGCTGCTGCGGGTTCTGCAGGAGCGGGTGTTCGAGCGAGTCGGCGACACGCGCCCGATGAAGCTGCAGGCGCGGGTGATCGCTGCGACGAACCGGGATCTCGGGAAGATGGTCAAGGAGGGGACGTTCCGCGAGGATCTGTTCTATCGGCTCAGCATCGTGGAGGTGCACCTTCCGCCGCTTCGGGAGCGTCGCGAAGACATCCCGCTGCTCGTCGATCACCTGTTCCGCAGGATCACCCAGGAGACGCATCGTCGGGTCCGCTACGTGTCGGCGGAGTCGATGGATCTGCTCACGCGCTACGCGTGGCCGGGCAATGTCCGGGAGCTGGAGAACGCGTTGACGCGAGGGGTGGTGTTGACGCAGGGCGATGTACTGACGGTGGACACGTTGCCGATCTCGCTCGACGACGAAGAGGGGGAGCCGGTGGAGGGCAAGGCGGAGGAGGCTGTCGCCTCTGCGCAGTCGGCTCCGCCGCAGGCACAAGGAGAGCTCCCGAGCCTTCGGGAGATCGAGCGGCGGCACATCGTGCTCGTGCTGCAGCACACTCACTGGAACAAGCGTCGCACGTGTTCGATCCTGCAGATCACGCGCCCCACACTCGATCGGAAGATCAAGGAGTTCAGGCTCGAGAAGCCGTCGAGCGATGCGCCGACCCCGATGGATTGAGCGCGTTCGCCCTACCGACGCAGCATGGCGCGGACCCGGTCGAGGACGGGGACGTCCGCCGGGGGAAAGTCCTCATCGCGCAACTCGTCGGCTCGTCTCCAGCGAAGATCCGCCACCTCGATCGCCGTCGGCGGAGGCGACCCGTCGGCGAGCCTCGCATCGAAGAACAGCAGCAGCACGCTCTTGGAGTCGTAGCGGTGAAAGGAGGTCTCCAGGATCGCCCCGACGATCGCGTCGACGCCGAGCTCCTCACGGAGCTCCCTGCGCAGCGCGTCGCGCGGGTCTTCGTCGTCTTCGACCTTGCCCCCGGGGAACTCCCAGGCGCCTTCGAGGTGCGAGCCGCGGGGGCGTTGGGTCACGAGTACGCGGTCGTTCACGGCGATGACACCAGCCACGACGACGATCGTTCGTCGAGAGGATGCGAGGTTCATGGCGTTGGCTCTCGTCGATCGTCTCCCGGGAACATCAGCTCGTCGAAGGCGGTCTCGAGCCTGCGCACGAAAAATCCCGGGAGCGAAGCAGCGAATAGCAGAACGCCGTCGGTGAGTCGCGTCGTGTCGTCGCGGGCATCCTCGGGCGGGAGCTCCGCAACGTCATCGCGGGGCGTACGGAGCCCGGGAGAAAGCGCGCGAAGGAGTGCGCGATCGACGGAGTGCCGCACGCTGGCGGCCTCGTCACGGCCCATGCGTCTGTCAGCGAGGTGACGGTGCAGGGCGAAGTAGCGTTGGAGCAGGTGGCCGAGGACGAACGCGTCGAGGCCGGCGAGCGCCGGGGCGACGAATCCGATGGGACCGAGGCGTTTGAGCACGCGAGCTGCGACGAACGAGGCGACACGCAACAGGTCGGCGCGTCGGGCGTCGGAGGAGTCCGGCTCCGCGAGCGCGTCGCGAGCGGCAGCAGAGAGGCTCACGCCGTGGCGAGTGGCGACATCATGAGCGATGGCGCCGCGGATGCTGCGGAGCATCTTGGCGGGGATGAAGGGCAAGGGCACGGCGCCAGACAGGGCGCCGAGGCTCGTGAGCACGCCGAGACGAGCTCCCGCGTAGGGGGAGGGGACGGGCAGGGCGGGATCGGAGGGAACCACGGCGGGGCGCGAGTTCGCAGATGCCATGGGGCGGGTCTACACGGGAGTCGCAGGGGATTCCAGGGCGAGCGGGAGGGGAGCCGCGGTCACGGCCACACGGGGATCAGCTCGAGGATGACGGCATCGCAGGAGGCGGCGATCTCGAGCAATCGGGAGCGGGGGACACCTTCGGGAAGACGGACGAGGATTCGCGGTGGATCGCCTTGGATCTCGAAAGAGGCTTGGCGGGCCGCGGCCAGGAACGAGTGGGTGTCGCCCTGGACTTGGAGCAGCAGAAGGGGGAGATCCGAGCGCAGGAGCTCGGCAGGATCGCCTTGCCACGCGGCGGCCTCGCCGGAGAACAGGACGAGGTGATCGGCGCCGAGGAGCAGGTCGCGTTCGGGAGCGAGGGGATCGGTTCTGGACGCGGTGGTGACGACGGCGCGCGAGGCGCAGGCGGCGGCGAGGACGCGCAGGACGTAGGAAGCGGCGGCGGGCTCGAGGGACGAGAGAGGGGCCTCGGCGAACAGGGCTCGAGCGCCGGGGATCATGGCCTGTGCGATCGCGACGGCGCGTCTTTCCGCAAGTGCGAGCGCATCCATCCTGCGCGAGGCGAGGCCCTGCAACCCGAGCTCTTCGAGCACGCGTCGCGCGGACCGCTCCGCCTCTCGCTGCGTGTAGCCCGCGATCAGGAACGACAATGCGACCCAGCGAACGACGTGCTGGGTGCGGGGGACGGGCGGGTCGAGCGGCGCGATGCCGACGTGGCCGAAGTGGGAGGAAGCGGCGACGTCGAGGCCGTCGAGCGTGAGTGCACCGGCGGTGACGGTTGCCCGACCTGCGAGGGCGGCCGCGAGCGCGGGTGACGCGCCGGCGGCCAGCACGATGCGGGAGCCGGAGGCATCGCAGGACACGCGCTCGCAAGCGACGGATCCGTCGAGCTCGATGCGAGCGTCGTGCGCGGAGAGTGTGACGGGATCGGTCACGGCAGGTCCGCGATCTCCATCAGGGCCATGGGCTGGTCGGGGGTGAAGACGAGGAACGGGGCGAGCGGCTGAAGGATGCTGACGACGTGCGGGGAGAAGGCATCGAGGAGCGCCTGGTCGTTCGACTGGACGCCGGAGTAGCTTGCGACGACGTCGAGCAGCGAGGTTTGCGGCACCGGGAGCTCGAGGATGGGGGAGTCATCGCCGAGGCCGGCCAGAGCGCGGGCCTCGGAGAGCGCCTGGCGGAGGCCGCCGATGCGATCGACGAGCTTGTGGGAGGCAGCCTGGTTGCCGATCCAGACGCGGCCGCGGGCGACGGCGTGGACCTGCTCGGGCGACATGTTGCGTCCCTGGGCGACGCGATCGACGAACACGTCGTAGAACTGCTTGACCTTGTCGCCCAGGACGCGTCGTTCCTCCTCGGTGAAGGGGCGGAAGATGGACTCGCCGTCGGCGTGGGGTGCGGTCTTGATGGTGTGGACGTTGACGCCGATCTTCGTGAGGAGCTGGGCGATGTCGGCCTTACCGTAGAAGATGCCGATGGATCCGGTGGTGGTGAAGGGGGTTGCGTAGATGAGGCGCGCGGGAGCGGCGGCATAGTAGCCGCCGCTGGCGGCGACGGTTCCCATGGAGACGATGAGGGGTTTTGCGCGCGCGGTGAGCAGGGCTTCGCGCCAGATGACGTCGGCGGCCATGGACGATCCGCCGGGGCTCTCGATGCGGAAGACCACGGCGCGGACAGCCGGGTTTTCGCGAGCGGATCGCAGGGCCTTGGCGATCGTGTAGGAGCCCGCGAGCTGCGTTCCAAGCAGCGGTATCTTGCGGCTCTGCCCGTCGATCATCTGCCCCTCGAGGTACACGACCGCGACGCCCGGAGCCTTGCCGAACGACCGATCGGCGATGGCTTCCCAGTCGTCGTCGAGCGCGACGCTGCGTCCCCCGAGGCTCTCGTACACGACGCGGCGAAGCTCGTCGTCGTAGGCGTAGCCGTCGACCAGCCCCGCGCGCAGGGCTTCGGGGGCCGTGTAGGGGCCCAGGGCGATGGAGGCGCGAAGCGCGGAGGGGTCGATGCGCCGGAGGCGTGCGACGTCGGAGACGAAGAGCTGATCGACCTCGCGGAGGTTCTGTGCGTGGGCTTCGTCGGCGGCAGGAGAAGGGCCCTTGTTGGTGAACTGCTCGGGGGCGCTCTTGTAGTCGCCGATGCGAACGAACTCGGCGCGCACGCCGAGCTTGTCGAGCATTCCGCCGAGGTAGGTGTACTGCGCCCGCATGCCGGAGAAGTGCAGTCCGCCGGCGGGGTTGACGACGGTACGATCGGCGTGGGCGCAGACGTACAGAGCGCGGCCGCCCTCGGCCTCGAGGTGGCAGAGCACCTTCTTTCCCCGCGCGCGCAGCAGATCGATGGCGTCGGCGAGCTCGTGCGCATGGGCGAGGGACGACGCCGGCTCGGTCTTGAGATGGAAGACGACCGCGGCGACCTCGGGGTCGGAGGACATGGCCCAGAGCTTCCGGAGCAGCTTGACGTGTCGTCGGTTGCCGGGCGTGTTTTCGATGCGGATGCGCACGGCGTGGGCGAGGGCGTGCACGCCGGGGTCCCGCCAGCTCTGGACCGCGACGCCGGTGACGAAACCGGCGCCGTCGCGGCCTCCAACCGCGCCTCCCCAGATCCCGCCTCCACTCAGGACGAGGTGAGGGAGCGTGAGGTCGAGCATGGCGGAGGCGACGTACTCGCGCGGGCTGTCATTGGCGCTGGGGAGCACGGCGAAGTCGCCACGGAGGCGTCCGACGTAGGGCACCTGCACGCCGAGGACACCGCGGGGAACCCACTTTTCGGGACCGGAGTAGTAGCGGGCTTCGACGCCGACTTCGAGGGCGGGAGTGCCGATGGGGCGGAGCACGCCTCCGACGGTGAAGCTGCGGTCGATGTGCGCGCCGAGGGCATTGCTGGGGGCGTTGAGATCGTGGGCGACGGCTGCGAGGGACAGGAAGCGGGAAGGGCGCCCGGTCCAGCCGAGGGTCAGGGAGGTGGGGCCACCGACCTGGCGATCGTCGGAGTACACGTGGGCGAGCGACATGCCGAGGGAAGAGGTCTTGCTGCCGAACGACAGCCCCCAGGAGAGCCAGGCGTAGGGGTTGCGGTAGGGGTCGATGGAGCGCGATGGGGGGCGCAGGAAGTCGAGGCGGACACCCGTCGCGATACCGAATGGAAGCGAGCTCGCGAAGGCGAACGAGTGACCGCGAGCGGATGCGGCTGCGTCGGGAGCGGTGCGGACCCAGTTCCAGCGCAGCTCGGCGCCGGGCATGAAGGTGAGGTTGGCGGGGTTGACGACGATCGCGGAGGAGTCGTCGCTGGAGGCGACGGAGCGACCCGGGTCTGCGACGCGCTGGACGCCGTGGGCCGGAGAGGCGATTTCCTGGGCGACCGAAGCATCCGCGAGGGTGAGCGACACCGCTGCGGACGAAGCGAGGAGCGAGAGGCGGAGCAAGCGGGGTATTCGATTCATCCGGCACGCCATGGGCAAGGGGAGTGGAATCAACCGAGCATTCCTCGGGCAGCGGCGACGGTTTCGATTTCGCGTCGTCGGGCTTCGAGCTCGTCCATGTCCTTGACGGGCAGGAAGCGCGAGGTGGCGCCGTCGCGAGGCAGGCGGAGGAAGCGGGTATCGAGGGCGGAGGTGATCTCGCCGACGAGGCGTTCGAACTGCACCGCCTTGCGGTCGCCGACCTTCTTGGAGACTTGGACCCAGGTGAAATCCAGGGCGAGTTCATGGAGGTCGCGGGCCGTGACCACGAAGGTGTTGGTGTTGAAGACGCGCACGGTGGTGGGGTCGAAGGAGCGCGGGAGACGGAACTCCTCGAGGATCATGCGTCGCCCCTTGCAGCGGACGGGGATGCCGCCCTTGTCGCTGCCGATCTTGTCGACGACCTCGACGGAGATGGGGGAGTGGTGCTGGATGTGCCAGCCGAGGATGGCGGGATCGACGGCGGCGCCGAGGTTGTCGATGTTGGCGATCCAGACGTACTTGCCGCCGCGATCGAGGAATCGTCGGAGCAGACCGCTGCGACGGAGGGCCTCGGGCAGGTCACCGTGGCCGGGTGCGTAGATGCTGGGGGCGCCGTCGTCTTCGCGGAACACGTGGCCGTCCTCGGTCACGCGCACCGAGATGTTCTGCTGGAACGTGGCCAGGTGGTCCGGGTGCAACCGGGTTCCGAGGGTTTCGCGGAGCTTGCCGTCGGTCGCGTAGCTGGTCATGAGCCACAGGGGCAGGGGATGACCGGCGATACGGGTCCAGTGGGCGTTTTCGGCGAGGCGCAGGTCGAGGAAGGACTTGTCGCCGACGGCGGGCACGAGCGCCTTGACGACGCCTCCCATGCGGGTGGCCATGCCGCCTGCGAGGACGATGAAGGCGAGCTCACCGCGGCAGAGGGCCTCGGTGCCGAGCTGCTCGAGGTGGGCGAGGTCGGCGGTGCCTGCGGCGGGGAGGGACGATAGGTCCTGGGCGGAAGGGGGTTCGACGCCGTCGGCAAGGCGGTTACGGGCGTCGAGGTCTTCGTGCATTTTCGACGCGAGGCGCAGGAGCAGGTCGGCGCTGAAGCCGTGGCTGAGCAACTCGGACTGCAGGGGCTGCGGAAGGGCGGCGATTTCCTGGGCGAGCGTGACCATGCGACCTCTCCACACGGGGGCTCATGTTGCCGCGTGGTGCGCGCAAGCATGACCGTCCTGGGGCTGGAGCGTCAACGATGATCCCCGGGAACGAGCGCGGGTCGCGGGAAGATGGTAGACTGCAGGTCCACGCGGGGAGTCACGATGCGGAGACGACGGAGCATGGGCATGTCACGGGTAGTCGCGGTTGCGGCCGCGATGCTCATGTCTTCATGCGGTAGTGCTCCGCAGGCGCATCCGCCCCGTTCGGTGTTCGTGGGGCGCCCTCCGCCGGAGCCGCTTCCGGAGGTGAGGAGTGGCCCACCGGTGGCGGGGATGGTCTGGATCTCGGGCTACTGGCACTACACGGGGCCGGACTACGTGTGGATTCCCGGGCATTGGGAGGCCGCGCGACCGGGGTATGGGTGGACGCCCCCGGCGGTGGTCTTCTCACCGGATCGGCGCGCCTGGGTCTACGAGCATGGCCGGTGGGAGCCGTCGTCGGCGCGCGCGCTGCACTGATCCAAGAAATCAGGCAACCGGGGAGCGGGACTGTCCGATGGGGAGGGCAGCCGCGGGACGGACTCGCGTGCGAACCGGGGACAGCGATGGTCATGGAAGCGGGATACAGCCTGAAGGACGGCTGCTGGATCGACGGCACGCCGTACCGGGTGGTGCGGGGGCTGGGGCAGGGCGGGATGGGGGAGGTCTATGAGGTCGATCACACGCGGGCGGGCACCCGGCGCGCGCTGAAGGTGCTTCGCGCGTGTGCGGATCCCGGGGGGCAGGCGGCGCTGCGCCTGCAGCGCGAAGGGCGCGCGCTGGCGCACATCGACCACGCCAACGTGGTGCGGGTGTTCGAGCTGGGGCGCATCCACGACGGACGTCCGTACTTCGCGATGCAGTTGCTGGAGGGGGGCACGGCGCGGGAGCTGCTCACGCGCAGCGGCAGGATGGACGTGCGCAGGGCGGTGCGGGTGGTGCTGCAGGCGCTCAGCGGAC
>JAKLDZ010000900.1 GCA_022703255.1 Myxococcota bacterium
GCTGAGGATTTTGCTGGATCACCCGGACCGTGTCCTGAGTCGTGATGCGCTGGTCGAATTGTTGAAGGGTTACGAGCGTACAGCGTTCGATCGCATGGTCGATGTGCGTGTGACGCGCTTGCGCCGCAAGATCGAAGCCGATCCGGCGCATCCAGTCTACCTGCGAACCATTTGGGGTGAAGGTTATCTATTCGCGCCGCGCGGCGCCCAGGCGGCGTGAGCGCCTTCGGCTGGTCACTGTTGCCAGGCAGCCTGTTCGGCCGCACCGCGTTAGTCATCGCCCTGGTTTCGATCGCCTTTCAGATATTCACGCTTACGGTCATTTTCTATTTCGCCCTGGTGCCGCTGGGCCGCCACGCCACCAGCGACTTCGCCGCGCTGCTCGTCGACACGGCGCACGCCTGGCAGGCCGAGCCGGTTGCCGAGCGCCCCTGGCTGCAGGAGCGCATCGGCCGCCTGCATCGCATCCAGGTGCAGGAGAAGCCCGGCGAGACGCGCCCCTTCACCCGCTGGCT
>JAKLDZ010000901.1 GCA_022703255.1 Myxococcota bacterium
TGAGCTTCCGGAAGACCCGCTACTGCCCGATGATCCACTGTTACCGGAGGTTCCAGACGTTCCGCTGGAGCCTGAGGTCCCATGGGAACCGGCTGAACCACTTGTTCCGGATGATCCACTGGTGCCTGAGCTGCCTGCAGCGCCCGCTATCCCGCTCGTTCCGGATGTCCCGTCAGTGCCCGACGTTCCTGAAGATCCGGAGGTACCGCTGGACCCTGAACTTCCCGAGCTTCCTGACGAACCTGATGTACTTGAAGAGCCGCTGGAACCGGATGTTCCGCTGGAACCGTCTATTCCTGATGTTCCTGACGTCCCCGAGCTGCCGTTGCTGGAGGTTCCGGATGTACCGGACGTACCATGGGAACCGGCCACGCCTTCGATCAGGGTGACTTCAATACCCGCCGATCCGTCGATCGTTGCTTCGATTCCGGTTGTGCCAGCGATAACGACATCGACACCGCTTGATCCGGCAATAGCAGTGGAAATGGCCACTCCCGTCGTAATGGTGGCGCCG
>JAKLDZ010000902.1 GCA_022703255.1 Myxococcota bacterium
GAGGGCGTGTTGCGCGACGCGCATCTCGACCACGACAAGCTGGATTACGAGTTCGTTGGTTGCCGGATCAGCCTGCCGGATGACTTGGCGCATTACCATCAGTTGCTGCGCCGACACGAGATTGACATCGTGCTCGACCTGACGGATCTGGACACCATGCCGATCTTGACCGCGACGGATGCGGCCGGCGTTTCGTACGTGAACACCGCCTTGAACGACGGGAAGCGAGGTGTGGCAGACGTGGTGGCGGCGCTTCATCCGACGCGGGAGCAGGAACGCTCGGCCCCGCACATCATCAGTTCCGGGATGAACCCTGGCGTCGTGAACATCTGGGTCTGGGACGGCTTCCAGCGCTACGGCGCCCCCAGCGAGATTGTGCATTTCGAGTACGACACCTCGGTGCCGGTGGATGGCTGGCGCCCGATGATTACCTGGTCGCGGCAGGAATTCCTGAGCGAGACGGTCTGGGAGCCGACTGGCCTGGTTGAGCAGGGCAGACTGCGGATGTTTCCG
>JAKLDZ010000903.1 GCA_022703255.1 Myxococcota bacterium
CATCACCGTGTTCAGAACCATCATCGGACTCGTCTTCGATCCCATCTGGAACGCCCAGCACCGGGCCGTGATCTACGGTGTGATCGTCGTGGTCCTGTTCCTTTCGGGCCTGGGTCTGCCGCTGCCCGAAGACATTCCGCTGACCGCCTCGGGGTTCACCACCTTCAAGCAGGGCGGCGACACGTTCGTGTGGTGGCGCTACCTCATCACCTTCTGCGTCGTCGTCGTTCCCATCCTGCTCGGTGATCTGTGCGCCTACACCATGGGGCGGCGCTTCGGACTGCCGATCCGGGATCGCTTCCGCCTGCTGCGCAAGGCGCTCAACGACACCCGCGTCGCGCGTGTGCAGGGCTGGTTCCAGCGCTACGGCAGCGCGGCGGTGTTCCTGGGGCGCCAGGTCGCCGGCGTCCGGTTCGTCACGTTCTTTATGGCCGGCACCATGCGCATGAAGGTCTCCAAGTTCGTGCTGTGGGACTTCATGGGCTGCGTGGTGAGCGTCCCCATCTGGCTGAC
>JAKLDZ010000904.1 GCA_022703255.1 Myxococcota bacterium
CGGCGGCCCTACGGCCAGCGCCCGCGGCATGGGGCGCGACGCCGTGCAGTTCCTGGTCGATGGCGAGGCTCCCAGCGCCAATTCGCGCTATGCGCTGACCACCGTCGGCCGCCTGCCGTCCACCGACCTCGAACGCATCGAGATCCTGCGCGGCGCGTCGGCCGAGTTCGGCAATGCGCCGATCACGGTGAACCTCATCATGAAAAAGCCGCGCAACCAGGCATCGATCTCGTTCAAGGCCGCCGCCGGCATGCGCGGCGACGAACCCAACGGTCAATTCACCTTCAGCCAGGGCGGCGGCGAAGGCGGCCTGGAAATCGCCGGGCGCGGGCTGGGAGGTCTTGACCACCAGGTCCTTCTCGGCGCGCATGCGGCGGTAGAGCTCCTCCTTGGCGATGTCGCGCCGGTCGCGCCGGAATTCGCCGTTGAGCTGGATCTGCAGCGGCACCACGGCCACCGCCGCGCTGCGCTCGCTGGCTTCCGGGATGTCGACGGCCGAGTCGATGACCAGG
>JAKLDZ010000905.1 GCA_022703255.1 Myxococcota bacterium
AAGCGCTTCAAGGCGGTAATCGACGGCCTGATGCGCTCGGGCAATGCCTTCTTCATCGAGAAGAACGGTCGCGTGCTGCTGATGGCCGAGAACATCAAAGAGAACGCATCACAACTCAATCGCTTCAAGCGCGCTGAGCGTGCTCGCACCGGGGGCAAGCAGATCAAGCGCGGTCAGGAAATTCCCATCGCCGTGCTGGTCAAGCGCGTCGATCTGAAACGGCGACTGAATCTGGCGGGCGGCGTGCAACGTGCGCTCCCTGCCTTGGCTCGGGCGATTCAACAAGAACTGGACAAAGTCTGATGGCAAGCAATCGTGCCCAAATCCTGATCAGTGCCGTCGACCAGACCAAGACCGCCTTCGACTCGATCAAGCGGGGCTTGGGCGGCCTCACCGATACGGCCAAGAGCGTCAACGGGGTACTGGCCAACCTTGGCGTGGGCGTTTCGCTGGCGGGCATCGGGGCCATGATCAAGTCCAGCATCGATTCGGCGGATGCGCTGGACGAGAT
>JAKLDZ010000906.1 GCA_022703255.1 Myxococcota bacterium
GACTCCGGGTAGGCCGAGCCGACGAAATCGATCTGGAGACTGTCGCGGACCCGGCTGTGGATGCCATCTGCGGCGATGACATAACCGGCGTGAAGCTGGGCGCCATCGGAGAGCTGGACGGTGACGCCATCCGTATCCTGCGTCACCGAGGCGACCGAGCGGTTCCACTGGATCGTACCGCCCAGCTCTGCGACCCGATCGCGCAGGATGGCTTCGGTGTCCGCTGTCCCCAGGCGCAGCGCGGTAGCGTACTTGACCATCTGGTCGTACTGTTGCCGCACCGAGTCCCAGTCGATGGGCTTGGTCAGAATCTGTTGCAGGTTCGCGTAGACGTCGGCCTTGCCGGTCTCTGGCCGGTACAGCTTCTGTGAGTGGATGGCCTTCAGCCGTGGCAGCAACTGGAAGCCCAGCAGGCGGCAGAAGGCGAACGCCACCGTGCTCTGGCCGTGCGAATCGACATACTGCCGATCCACCTCCATCTCGGTGCAATGGTGGATCACGCCCTCGATC
>JAKLDZ010000907.1 GCA_022703255.1 Myxococcota bacterium
CGGCTGGCCTTGGCGTGGCGCACGAGGTAGAGGGTCTTCATCGCCGGCGCGGCATGGGTGCGGATGCTGCGCACGATTGTGCGGCAACGCTGCGGCAGCGCCCGCGCACGGCCGATCGGCCCAGCGGCCGCGACCGGTGCCATGCCGTCGGCTGGGCAGGCCGCGGCCGCGAGCGCGACGACGACCTCGGCGCCGAGGCATCGCCGAAGCCTGCATCGGCCTGCTTCTCGATCGGCCGCAGCATCGGTCGATTCGCCGGCTGCCGGACTGGCCGCAAGCGCCGGGCGGCAGGGCTCGGCCCGCGATGCGCATCCGCCGGCAAGCGATCTTCGCCCCCGTGCTGGCCGTGGTGCACGCCGAGGTCTGCGCCGACGCGGTCACGCTGATCGACACGCGCGAGTTCGGCAACCGCGCCGGTCTGGCCACCTGTGCCGCCGCAGCGCACGCGAGTTCGGCCGCCGCACCCAGGCCGGCATGGCGGGCCTCAATGTGCCGACACCGGGGCCGGC
>JAKLDZ010000908.1 GCA_022703255.1 Myxococcota bacterium
ATTCGGCAACACCATGCCAATGAGACGCCTCGAACTTTCGGTAGCGAGCGTCGGCTTATCCGAGTGCGACGGCCATTATTGCCGCACCGGCAATGGCAGAAAGACGTGATCGACCAGATGCGCCGCGGTGTCGGGCGTGCCTGGTCAGTGGTTGAAGCGCAGCACGAGGCTCGCGGCGCCGAGCGCCTTGCCGCCCTTGAGTGCCTCCAGCACTGCAGCCTTGTCCAGCCCCGGCGGCAGTGCGCCGGCTTCGAGCGAGGTGGCGATCAGCGTGTAGACGTAGTGCTGCGGCGCATTGCCGCGCGGCGGGCAGGGGCCGAGGTAGGGCAAGCCCAGCGAGTTCTTGCCGGCAGTGAAGCCGGCCGGTGCGGCGACGGCCGCAGCCTCGGGCAGCCCGTTCGCCTCGGGCGCGATGCCGTAGGCGACCCAGTGGTTCACGCCGAGGCCGGCACGGCCGGCCTGGTCGTCCATCAGGATCACGAAGCTGCGCGTGGCTGCCGGCGCGCGG
>JAKLDZ010000909.1 GCA_022703255.1 Myxococcota bacterium
GCTAGCCCTTGCACAGCGGCGCGCGGCTAGTGCGTGCTCCGCGCGTGCTGCGCGTGCCGCGCAGCCTGGCCGCTTCTATACTCGCCCGCGCCCAGCGTCCGCACCGCGCCCGTCGTGCTGCCCGAAGCGGGGCGCCCGTGACCGGCGTGCCGGTCCCTTGCCCTCACCCGATCGTGCTCCTGCCCCACCACCTCCTGAACGGCGCCGCGCGCGCCCCGCGCGCATGAGTGCCTCGCTGCCTGTGATGGTGGCGCTGCCTTTCGTGGGCGCGGCCGTGCTCGCGCTCGTGCCCAACGAGGCGCGCCGCACCGCGGCCTGGATCGCCGGACTGTTCGCCCTGGCCGCGGCGGCGCTGGCCTTCGCGGCCACGCCCGCCGTGCTGGCCGGCGAGTCCCTGCGCTGGCGCGCGGACTGGGTGCCGGCGCTGGGTCTGGAACTCGCGTTCCGCCTCGATGGCCTGGCCTGGCTGTTCGCGCTGCTGGTCACGGGCATCGGTGCGCTGGTGGTG